>DCKB01000066.1 GCA_002320595.1 Christensenella sp. UBA1685 | reverse complement strand
TTCATTCTACCAGAATTCTGCAAACTATGTCCCTTTTTATGCTCTTCCCAGTTTGCGCAACTTATTGTACCTTATCAGGCATGAAACCGAATCGTAAGGCATGAAACCGAATCGTAAGGCATGAATAAGAGAATCGGTAAAATCACATCAGTTAAGGGGGGAATTCTTATGTTGAAAATGAAACGGATTTTTGTTGCGATGCTTTGCCTGCTCCTTGCGCTTCCGCTGTGTACGGCCTGCGGCAATGCAAGTCAGAGGGCGCTTGTGGGCGTATGGGAGCTGACGGATGGCGAGGATACGGGCTACGGCTTTGGTCTGAAGTTCAACAAGGATGGAACAATGTATTATGGCTTGAGCAGTACCGACATGGAAGGAAACGGGGCCATGAACGACGAGGAATGGGAGGCCCTCTTTGAAGGCTTGGGCATGCTCTATACCATCAGCTATAAAGCGAAGAGCGATACCGAGATGGACATTACCATCAAAGTGCGAGATGGCCTCGGCGGCAAGGAAAGCACGGTTGTCGAATACCAGCTTGATGGGGATACGCTTATGTTTGACGGTGCCACCTACAGGCGCGTGGCGGAAAAATAAGCGCAAATTGCAAGGGGGATGCATGGTCAGCGGCCGGCAGCGCATGCAGCCGGCCGGCTTTTGCATTAAAATCAGCCAAAAACATCGCAGCGCTTTGTGCATGCGTAATATTCAGCGCCGTTTATCCTGTTAATAAATTGAATAATGAATGCCAACATAAGTCAAGCAATGAATAGAGATATATCATATATTTGCTACAGATTCCCCCTCGATCAATTCCGCATCCAATGTCACATGTCGCACACCGGGCGCGCCCGAAAGGCCCAGCGCAAGCGCCATGCCAAGAAAGATGTTTTTATTGTTGTTGTGGGGGTGCGGAGAAAAAGTGTTTGAAGGATGAATCGCTGAACTGCATGCCATAATTCTCCTGAAGGTACGAGTCGATCTCAATGTAAACCGATTCATAGAATTCAGGCAGGTCAGAAATATGGAACGTGCAGATGCCCATATCTTCGGAAAGATAGGCAGCCGAACATTCAGTCAAGATTTGATTCACATCCCGAATCATGGAAAGCTTTTTTATATCCGCAGCCTCTGGCACAAACAGGATGTCGTTCGCAGATTCATGCAGACCCGGCAGTTCATATGCCACAGGTAAACCGTAATTGCGCGGCAGACTATATTGAAGGTAATAAGAAATATTGCTGCATAGGGCAGTCACTGCGATAGATTCCTCTTGTGGGAGTTTCTTCTTTAATTCCCGGCTATACCGGTTTAAGTCTCCTAGAGAAGAGAGCAGCCCATCGAACGCGCTGCCAGCACCAATGATTTCGGTCAGCATCTTTGATTCACCCGCTATTGGGACGGAAAGACTGTCGGCAGCCTTGAACTGCGTGATGTGAACCATGCGGAATGTTGAAGAAATTTCTCTGCGGAGTACACGCGCATAGCTGTGCTCCGCAGAGAAGGCTGCTACTGCAAGCGCAAGGAGCAACAGAAGAGCGAGAAAGGATTTCAATGTTAAAAAGCGGCCAAACCATTTCATAAGGAAATTAACCTAAAACATCGTAGTACTTTGTGTCTGTGTAATATTTAGTTCCGTTTGTTGTAGCGTGCGAATAATTCAACGGGTAGGGCGTAGATATAGCTTCAACATGTACTCATATGGAGACAAATTAATATCCGTAAAATAGCGCGCTGATTTTGATATTTCACGTTCCAGTGCAGAATAAATTATATCGTAGTTGCCAAGGGAATCTTTTGCAGAGAAGACCTGAACGTTATGGTTCGCGGGCGTTGTATAAGGAATAGAAGTGATATTGAAATATTCACCTTTAATTTCCCCGCTGAAGAAAAAGGAGCGATTTGGTAGTTGCTTAAAAGCAAAATTATTTATCTCGATTTTGTATCTTTCATTGTCGAGTATGTTGTTTTTTAGATTGGCGCTGATAGAACCCACATTTGGAATATAAGCTGCCTGTATTAGTATGTGATCAACTTCTGCTAAGGGAGAAGCATTGGTTGCCCCTATGAGTAAATTTATCACAAAAACAAACACGAGACATAGAATGATTGATCTTTTCATGCGAACCTCCTATCTCACTAAAAAATGTTGTAATCAAAAATGTTATAATTAAAGAATATATAAATCAAAACCAAGAGTATCAACTCCTCTTCATTAAGTTTAAATCAAAAACAAATACAAAATTAAACAATAGGTAATCGGAAAAAGTACAACTTATAATGAATTATAAGTTTAGTATAAGATGAATGATGTTAAAAATAAAGTAAAAACAGTAAATATATCATATATTTGCTACAGATTCCCCCTCGATTAATTCCGCATCCAAGGTCACATGTCGCACACCGGGCGCGCCCGAAAGGCCCAGCGCAAGCAGTGCGGCGCTTTCGCGCGCAATGGCTTCGGCATTCTGGCACATGGTGGTAAGCCGGGGAAGCATATAGCGCGCAAGCGCAATGCCGTCAAACCCCATGATGGAAACGTCCCCCGGGATGGAGCGGCCGTGGTCTGCGAGCGCACGCGCCGCGCCGATGGCCATGATATCCGACATGGCGAACACGGCGGTGCAGCCAAAACCCTGAGAGAGCGCAGCGCCCATGGCCGCATGGGCCGCGGCGAATGAGAAGCCCGCGGGCAGGTAATTCGCACGGGGAAAGGCGAGGCCGCGCGCTGAAAATGCATCCAACACGCCGCGGAAGCGCAGGGCAATGGGGTTTTCCGCATCCAGCCTGCCGCCGAGCACGGCAATGTTGCGGTGCCCGCGCGCAAGCAGATAATCCGTTGCGGCATATGCGGCGGCGCGGTCGTCCACGCTGACGCTGAATACATTTTTTGCACGCACAGTGCGCGCATCAAGCGTTGCATACACACAGGGGACGTTGGGAAGATCAAGCTGATCCTCGCGCCCGACGACGCTGCCGCCAAGCAGAACGATCCCGCGCACCTTTTTTTCCGCATGGATGGCGCGTGCCGCGGCGGCTTCATCGTCATGTTCGTCAATATAATGCGCAAGAAAACGCAGCCCAAGCGCTTCAATGCGCGGCTGCAAAAGCTCCAGAACAGAGGCGAGGAACATGCTCCCCGCTCCACGCACGATTACGGCCGCTGCATCCGCGCGGCGCTGCTTAAGCTGGCGCGCGTTGCTGTTGGGCGCATAGCCGCATTCCGCGATTACCGCACGCACGCGCTCCTGTGTTGCTTCATTTACCCCCGTGCCGCCGTTTACAACGCGGGAAACCGTGCTGATCCCAACGCCCGCGCGCTTTGCGACATCCCGAATTGTTATGGTTTTCTGCATGACGGTATCTCCTGCGGGAAAATCTATGATAAAGGCAGAGAAAACGGAACATGAAAACGTTTTCAAAAACGATTGTATCATCGCGGCGCGCGCATGTCAAACCCAGAGGCGGCATGCGGTGTTTTTGTGATTTTCGTGCATTTAGCGCTTGCAAAGAGAGCGAAAAGGGGTATAAAATAAATATGTATGCGAGCATCCGCTCACATGCGATTTTTTGAAAGGAGCAAAATTGCGCAATGGACGCAGGCCCTTACCCTAGTACGAAAATCAAATAATGTGGGACGGCTGCGCGATCATTCGGGGCCGCCCCTAAAGGGAGGTACACGGAAATGATCGCAAAGGTTCTTGTGCTTTTGCAGGAGAAGAAGTACGCGCTTGTAAAGCAAGCCGTGTTGGAAATGAACGCTGTGGACATCGCAGAGGTGTTTGCGGAACTCCATGAGCTGGAGGCGCCGCAAACCGCACTCCGCCTGTTCCGGCTTATGCCGAAGGAACTCGCTGCGGAGACGTTTTCCTACATGGAAAGCGATGTGCAGCAGAGCATCATCGAGGCGATCAGCGATAACGAGCTTCGCTTTATTCTGGACGACATGTATATGGACGACTATGTGGACCTCATCGAGGAGATGCCCGCAAACGTCGTCAAGCGGCTGCTCGCGAATTCGAGCGATGAAAACCGCAAGCTCATCAACGAATATCTGCAATACCCTGAGGACTCCGCAGGGAGCATCATGACCAACGAGTACGTCTATTTCAGGCGGAACGTTACGGTGCGTGAAGCGTTCGACATCATCCGAAAGACCGGGGTTGACAAGGAAACCATCTATACCTGCTATGTAATCAGCGCCGAGCGCAAGCTTGAGGGCGTAGTAACTGTACGCGAACTCCTGCTCGCCGACCCGAATGCGGCGGTGGATACGATCATGAGCACCAACGTCATCCATGCGCATACACTGGATGACAAGGAGGAGATCGCAAAGCTGTTCTCCCGGTACGATATGCTTTCGCTTCCGGTTGTGGACAAGGAAGAGCGGCTTGTGGGCATCATTACCATCGACGACGCGGTGGACGTTATGCAGGAGGCGAACACCGAGGACTTTGAAATGATGGCCGGTATTGCGCACAGCGACGATACGTATTTGAAAATGCCCGTTGTATCCTTGGCGAAAAACCGTATCATCTGGCTGCTTGTGCTGATGTTTTCCGCAATGATCACCGGCGCCATGCTCGAACATTACGAGGCGGCGATTGCAACGCTGCCGCTCTTGGTTTCGTTCATCCCCATGCTGATGGATACCGGCGGAAACTGTGGCTCACAGGCATCCACGATGATCATCCGCGGCATGGCGCTCGATGAGATTGAGCCTTCCGACTTCCTGCGCGTTTGGTGGAAGGAAATCCGCGTAGCCCTCCTTTGCGGCGGCACGCTTTCCGTCGTTAATTTTGTGCGCATTTACCTGCAATACAATGTGCTTGCGGCAGAGCCGAACCCGGATTGCGTGCGGATCGCGGCGGTGGTAAGCCTTACGCTGATCGCTACGGTATGCATAGCAAAGTCGCTCGGCTGCATCCTGCCGATGCTTGCAAAAAAGCTTAAGCTTGACCCTGCGCTCATGGCGGCGCCGATGATTACAACCGTTACGGACGCATGTTCGATCCTAGTGTTCTTCAGCCTTGCGCTGACGATTCTGCGGGACCGGCTGTGATGGAACCTGCATGGACAACATACGATGGACAATGAATTTAAAGGGATGTAAGGGGGGGGCTTTGCTCGCCCCGCGCATCCTTGCGGTTGTGCTTTGCACCGCGTTACTTTTGCCGGTTGCGGGCGGCTGCACGGAGGCGCCGCAGCGGTACGAGATGACGTACCTTTCCCTGTTTGATACCGTGGTGACCATCGTGCTGTATGCGGAAGGGGAAACCGAGGCGCAGGAGATGTTCCGCGCCGTATACGACGACCTTGCCCGGTACGATGCCCTGTTTGACATATACGAGGAGCATGAAGGAACAGCAAACCTTAAAACCGTGAACGACAACGCGGGAAAAGCGCCCGTTGCGGTGGAACCGGAACTCCTTTCCCTGCTTTTATTTGGCAAGGAAGTATACGCCCTGACGGATGGGCGCGTGAACATCGCATTCGGGAGCGTGCTTACGCTTTGGCACGATGCGCGCACGGCGGGCATTGCGGATCCGGATTCTGCAGCCCTGCCCGAACGGGCTGCGCTGGAGCAGGCGGCAGCACACACGGACATCGAAGCGGTGGTTCTGGATGAGGACGCGGGGACGGTCTATCTTGCCGATCCGGAACTGCGGCTGGATGTGGGGGCGATCGGGAAAGGGTTTGCGGCGCAGCTTGCGTGCGACAATGCCCGGGAACGCGGAGTGACAAGCATGCTGCTGAACCTTGGCGGAAACGTGTGCGCACTTGGTACGCGGGCGGACGGCAAACCATGGCGCATTGACGTGCAGGATCCGGACGATGCTTCGGCAGCGCTTGGCACGGTGGAGCTTGTGGATGCATCGCTTGTGACAAGCGGCGGATATCAGCGCTATTATACGGTGGATGGCGCAGCATATCATCATATTATCGACCCGGACACCCTGATGCCTGCGGACTATGTGAAAGCAGTGACCGTCACGCATGCGGATTCCGGGCTGGCGGATGCGTTTTCCACAGCGCTGTTCAACCTTCCGTATGAGCAGGGCCGCGCGCTTGCACAGCGCAACGGCGTTTCTGCCGTTTGGGAACTTTATGATGGAAAAATCGAATGGCTTTCCCTTGTGCCGGCAGAATAATTGTGTAAAAATAAATAAGCCTGATAAGAATTCGACAGTGTATTGCGGCACACCCGCGGAAATGATACAATAATTCAATGAAACGGATTGATCTCGTCGTCATCGGCACGGTGTTGGCGCTTGCAGCCATCCTGCTGCTTCTCTTTCGCGCACCTTCCGATGTGGAGGGGTATGCGGTCGTGTATGTGAACGATGAGGAATATGCCCGCTTGCCGCTCGATACACCGGCGACGCTTACCATAGATCAGGGAGATGGCAAGGTGAATGTGGTGGAGATATTCAAAGGCGGCGTGCGGATGCAAAGCGCGAGCTGCCATAATCAACTCTGCGTGCAGCAAGGGGATGTAACACCGCAAAGTGCGGCACATGCGGCGCTGAAAAACTGGATCGTCTGCCTACCAAACGGCGTTTCCATTGAGCTTGTTGCGGAGGACGCGCCATGAGCGCCGGGAAAATCGCGCGTTATGGGCTCCTGACAGGCGTAATGCTCGTGTTGGGTTATGTGGAATCCCTACTGCCGGTCGTGGGCATCCCGGGCATCAAGCTTGGCCTTTCCAACACAGTGCTGCTTTATGCGCTATGCCTGATGGATGCAAAAAGCGCAGTGCTGCTTGCGGTGCTGAAGGTATTGCTTTCCGGTTTTTTGTTCGGTTCGCCGGCAGCGATGCTCTACAGCGCGGCGGGGGCGGCTTTGAGCCTCGGCGGGATGATGCTTTTGGCGCGTGTTCCCAACGTGAGCATCATCGGTGTGAGCGTCGCGGGTGCTGCGTTCCATAACATTGGCCAATGCGCGGTGGCTGCGCTTTTTGTACAGGCGCGCGCCGTGCTGGCGTATCTTCCGATCCTTTTGGTTTCTGCCGTTGTGACCGGCTTCGTAACGGGCGTTGCGGCAAAGTATCTATTGCGATATATCAAAAAGAAATGAGGGTTGTTAACAATGAAAAAGGTTCCTGCTTGGGTAATTCTCTGCGTAATCGCGCTTGTTGCGGGCGCCGCGCTCGGCACGACGAACGCACTGACGAAAGGCCCGATCGCTGAGCAGGCTGCGCGTGCCGCGGAAGCCGCGCGCGCTGCGGTATTGCCGGCGGCTGAGCGCTTTGAGCAGGTTGAGGTTGCCGAGGGCGCGCCCGTGGACAACTGTTATCAGGGTGTGGATGCATCCGGGAACTCTGTGGGCTATGTTGCGCAGGTCACGGTTACCGGCTTTGGCGGCCCCATCGAGGTTACCGTTGGCGTGAATGCGGAAGGTGAACTCACGGGCATCCAGTGCGGCGGATCCGGCTTTTCCGAAACGGCGGGCCTTGGCGCGAAGGTGAAGGAAACCGCTTTTTCCAGCCAGTTTGCCGGCCTTGCAACGCCGGTTGCGCTTGTGAAGGATGGCGGCGAGGTGGATTCCGTAACGGCGGCTTCCATCAGCTCCGGTGCAGTATGCAATGCGGTGAACATCGCAGCGGATTATATCGCAGGGCTTGCATAATCCCATTGGGAAACAACGCAAAATAGAACAGCATGGGCCTGGAGCAGCGCTCCGGGCCCATGTTTATATACTCGGCGGAATCCCTTGTCAGCGGCGGCAAGATACCGTAAAATAACAGTATAAAAAGAAATAGAGCCACATGAAGGGGTAAACAATGAAAAAAACCAATAAGAAGTGGAATTGGAGTAAGATCATTGGCACAATCCTGTTTTTGGTGCTGCTTGGTTCAATCGTATATGTGACGGTGATGATCTTCACTGCGCCATCCACTGTGCCGGAAAACGAACCATATACCAAAGTAAAGAGCGATTACTATCTGAGCCTTCTGCAATGTATGCTCGGGCTTGTGGTGATGTTCCTGCCTTCGTTTTTCCAGAAAAAGCTTTCGATTGAAGTACCCAACTATATGCGCTGCATGTACTTTGTCTTTCTGTACTGCGCGATTTACCTGGGTGAAGTGCGGGACTTCTTCTACCTCGTCCCCAACTGGGATATTTATTTGCATACCTTCAGCGGTGCAATGCTGGGTGCGCTCGGCTTCTCGCTGGTGTCGATCCTCAATGAAGAAAAGAGCGTGCCAATGCAGCTTTCGCCGGGCTTTGTGGCGTTTTTTGCATTCTGCTTTGCCTTGGCCTGCGGCGCGGTTTGGGAGATCTATGAATTTGTGGTGGATGGAATGCTCGGCATGAACATGCAGAAGTTTGCCACGGATCAGGGTGTGCAGTTCGTTGGGCATGAAGCAATCCGCGATACCATGGAGGATTTGATGGTGGATGCGGCGGGCGCACTTGTGATCTGCCTGATCGGCGCGCTGTTCTTACGCAGGAAAAAACGGGAGAAGGAGAAAAACCTGCCGGAAGGAAACGCATAAAACACGCGCGCCTTGGGCGTGGAAGGAGAGCGGTTATGGAGATTTCTTACCGGAGGATTGCGGGTGAGGAATTCACGAGAGAGCTGTTCCAAACGTTTGACCGGCTTCAGAAATCGGATCGTGTATGGAAATGGGAGAACGGCAAATGGGCGCTGAAACCGCAAAAGTATGTCAACGACTGGTCGGACGAGGATAAAGCGTTTCTTGTGCCGTATTTTAGGCGAAAGCTGACCGCAGAAGGGGCGCTCGCTTTCGGTGCGTTTCAAAAGGGCAAATTGCTGGGCTTCAGCTTGCTGGAGACACAACCGCTTGGGCCGGAGCGTGCGTATTACAACCTTCTGGAGCTTTTTGTGACAAGAAATGCGCGCCGGCAGGGGATTGGGGCGCACCTCTTTCGGTTGGTCTGTACCGGTGCGGAACAGTTAGGGGCGAAGCGGCTGTACATCTGCGCAAACCCAACCGAAGAAACGGTGGCATTTTACAGGAAAATGGGATGCAGAGATGCAACAGTGCGCATCGCGTGCCTTGTGGAGGATGAGCCGAATGCATACTATTTGGAAGCGGTTCTCCATGAGGCGGAATGAAACCTTCCTCATAATGCAAACCACCAACCATTCTCAACAAATGGCTGGTGGTTTTGATTTTCTATGATGCGCCATTTCCCGGCAGCGCCCGCCGGCTCAATCCGGAGTCCCACAGCGCGCCGGACTCTCCCCGTTTTCATCCAGCGGACACACGGAATACACTGTCGCAAGCTGTGCCGGATAGGTCTCAAGGATCGTGCCGTCGCATGGAAAGACGGTTTTCCGGCTTCACCGGAAGGTTCCTCGCTCCCTGCGCAGCCAAACAGGAGCAGCGCCACGCACAGAGAAAGCAGCATGGTGAGGGCACGCTTCATAAAAAACCTCCGCATCGTCGTTTCTTATTCAATAAAACGGCGCGGCGGAGGAAAAGGTTGCAGGCCCTTGCCTTTATCGTTTCGCGAGCTTCCCCACAAGCGCAAACACACAGAACAGCAGCGCATTAACAGCAACGATGCTCGCCCCTGCGGGCGTTCCCAACGCATAGGAGAGCGTCATGCCCATAAAGAAGCAGAATACGCTGACGATAGCCGAGGTAACGACAACGCCCCGGAACGAGCGGCACACGCGCATGGCGGTAAGCGCAGGGAAGATGATGAGGCCGGAGATGAGCATGGTGCCCATAATACGCATGCCGATGACGATCGTGAGCGCTGTGAGCAGGGCAAGCAGCATGTTGTAACGCGAAACGCGCGTGCCTGTTGCCCGGGCAAAGCTTTCGTCAAACGTGATGGCGAAAATCCGGTTATAAAACACGATGAAAAGCACGAGGACCACAGCGGCAAGGGCGAGAGAAAGATAAACGTCCCCTTCGCTCATGGCAAGGATGCTGCCGAACATATAGCTGTAAACATCCGCGTTGAGCCCGCTTGTGAGCGAGGTTACAAGCACGCCTGCCGCAAGCGCTCCGGAGGAAATCAGCGCAATGGCGCTGTCCCCGCCAAGGCGGCTGTTCTGGCTGATGCGCAGCAGCAGGAAAGCGGCCACGATCACAACCGGGATGGCAACCGCAAGCGGCGCAGCGTTCATCGCCATCGCAATGGAAAGCGCGCCGAAGCCTACGTGGGAAAGCCCGTCGCCGATCATGGAATACCGCTTTAAAACAAGGCTTACGCCAAGAAGCGCCGCGCAAAGCGCCACAAGGCTGCCCACGATGAGCGCCCGCACCAGAAAGGAATAGGAGAAGAGTTCGCCAAACAGCGCAAACATGGGTCATTCCTCCTCCCAAACGCCGAATTGGATGCGCGGATAATCTGCGCAGGCGCAGCGCAAAAAGCGCGCGCCGGTGGGGCTTTTGCGGTAAGCGGCTGCGGTGCCGAAAAACGCCACGCCGCGTTCGGAAAGCTGCAGCACATGTGTTGCATCATGCAGCGCACAACTAACGTCATGCGAAACCATGAGGACGGTGATCCCTTCTTCCCGGTTCAGCCGCTGAATGAGCGCATAAAGATCGTTGGTGGCAATGGGGTCGAGCGCAGCTACGGGCTCATCGAGCAAAAGCAGCTTCGTTGTTGCGCAGAGCGCGCGCGCAAGCAGTACGCGCTGCTGCTGGCCGCCGGAAAGCGTTCGGTAGGATGCTTTGGCAAGGTCTGCGATGCCAAGCCGCGCAAGGTTTGCCGCCGCACGCGCATGCTGTGCTTTTCCATAAAACGGAGCGCGGCCAAGGCCGTTTGCACAGCCGGAAAGCACCACCTCATATACGCTTGCGGGAAAATCCTTTTGCAGCGCCGTTTGTTGGGGCAGGTAGCCAATTTCCCGGCTGGATACGCCGGAAAAAACGATTTCTCCGCCGCGCGGCTGCACAAGGCCCAACAGCGCCTTGATGAGCGTGGATTTGCCGCTGCCGTTTTCGCCGACAATGCAAAGATAATCCCCTGCGTGCACGGCGAAGCTTACGCCCGTAAGCACCACGCCCGTTTCGTAGCCAAGGACAAGATCCTTACAGCGGATCAGAATGTCATTTTCTGTTGCGTTTTCTTTCAAAGCCATTTCGCTTCTTTCAAACCGGCCCCGGCCGACGGATTGCTTTCTTTAGTATAGCCCAACCTTCAGGTTTTCAAGATTCTGGCGCATCAGGGAAAGGTAGGTTGCCCCCGCGTCCAGCTCGTCCTTGGAAACATTATGGCAGGAGTGGAGCAGCAGCATCTTACAGCCTGTATCCTCCGCAATGGAGCGCGACACTTTCGGATCCACCAGCTCCTCATAATAGATCACGGGGATGCCGTCCGCAAGGATCGCATCCGTAATCTCTGCAACAGCCTTTGCGGAAGGTTCCGTTTCAGAGGAGCAGGAATCGTAGGCTGCAATATAGGAAAGGCCGTAGCGCTTCGCAAAGTAATGCAGCGCAAACCGGCCCCCAAAGCAGATTTCGCGCCGTTTGGCTCCGCTCACAAGTGCCATGAAGTCCGCGTCCAGTTCCACGAGTTCCGCCTGATAGGCTTCACAGTTGGCGCGGTAGATTTCCGCATGCTCCGGGTCTGCGGCAGAAAGCGCTGCGGCGAGCGTTCCGGCCATGGTGGCGGCCTGCGTGGGGTCGGTCCAGATATGCGGGTCGTAATTGCCGTGACCGTGGCCTTCATGCGGCTGCTCGTCTGCATGCGCCTCGATTTCATCAAGCTGAATGCCAAGGGAACAATCCGCGACGACGAGGCTGCCGATGGTCAAAAAAGTGCCGTCTTCCGTCGTCCCCTGCGTGCCGTCCAACCCGTCAATGATCTCATGCGCCCAGGTTTCCATATATTCTCCGGTATAGGCAAAAACGTCTGCCTTTTGAATGGCGATAATATCTGCGGGAGAAGGCTCAAACGAGTGGCTTTCTACGCCGGGCGGCAGCAGAAGGGAAACGTTTGCATCCGTACCGGCCGTAAGCGCGCGGGCAAAATCATACAATGGGAACAGCGTAGTGATGATGGTTACTCCATCCGCATTGGGCGGCCCGCCTGCCGCATCGCCGCAGCCGGCGAGCGCAGGGAGCGCAAGAAGGAGGGATAAGAACAGCGCAAGGCTCTGAAACAGGCGTTTCTTTTGCATAATAGCTCCTTTCCGGGTTTCAAATTCAAGCATAGCACAAGCCCGGCGGGTTTTCAACACGCGTGTAGGTTTGTCAAACATGTTGGACGGTATAGCAACGAAGGAAAAGGTTGGGCGAGCAATACTGTAAAGGGCGCATAGGACGGTTATTGGAGGCTCTTCGATGCACAGCGAGCTGAGCATCGAAGTCGGCAAGCGAGTAGAAACGATGGGAGTCGTAGAAGCGACGCGGATCCTCACGGTGGCTGCGCTCTACTTTGCCATTGTGACGGGGCGTATAG
>DCKB01000067.1 GCA_002320595.1 Christensenella sp. UBA1685 | reverse complement strand
GTGTCCGAATCCGGCACCGGCTCCATCGCTTATTCGCTTGTTTACATCATGACTGCGGACGGCGCGGATGCGGATGCGATCCAGGCTGAGCTTTTGGAGAAGATCAACCCCGCCAAATGGATCTGCGTTTCCGCAGACCAGGTCATTTCCGTGCGTCTCGGTTCGGATGTGCTGCTCGTAATGGGCAGCCCGGAAACGAAATTGGCTGAAACCGTCTACAATGCGGTTGTCGAAACCGCCGAAGGCGTGTTCGCAAGCGTCGGCGAGAAGATCGAAAAATAACCGGCGCCGTGGAAGCGCTGAACCCGGGGCCGCTTTTGCGGCCCCTTTTTACAAGCTGAACTTCCGGCGCGCCCGCGCCACAGGAAAGGAGTTCCCCTATGCTCTTCTCGAGCGTCACCTTCCTTTATTTCTTCCTTCCCGTTGTGTTGGGGTTGTATTTCCTTGCGCCCAAAGGATGCAAAAACGCGGTGTTGCTTCTCGCATCGCTCGTCTTTTATGCTTATGGGGAGCCGCGTCTTGTGCTGCTGATGCTCTTAAGCGTGCTTTCCGGTTATGTTCACGGCCTTTTGATCGAGCGATTTCGGGGGACGCGCGCAGGCAAGGCGTTCCTCGTTTTCTCCGTTTGCTTTTCCCTTGCGCCGCTGTTGCTGTTTAAGTATGCAGATTTTTTCATCGGCAACCTGAACGCGCTCGGTGCTTCGCTCCCGCTGCTTAAGCTCACGCTTCCCATCGGCATCTCGTTTTACACCTTCCAAATCTTAAGCTACACGGTGGATGTCGCACGGGGTACGGCCAAAGCCCAGCGGAATTTCATCGACCTTGCCACCTATATTTCGCTGTTTCCGCAGCTTATTGCAGGGCCCATTGTACGTTACACCGATGTTGCGGCCGCGCTCCATGCCCGCTCCCATTCAGCAGAGGCCGTGGGCAGCGGCGCACTGCGTTTTACCATTGGCCTCGGAAAAAAGGTATTGTTGGCGAATCTCCTCGGCGAGCTCTGCGCCGCGCTCAAAACCGCGGAAGCGAGCGTGCTCGGAAGCTGGGGGTATGCCGCAGCGCTCTGCCTGCAAATTTACTTTGACTTTTCCGGATATTCGGACATGGCAATTGGCCTTGGGACGATGCTTGGCTTCCATTTCCCTGAAAACTTCAATTATCCTTTCATTTCGCAAAGCGCCACCGAGTTTTGGCGGCGCTGGCATATGACGCTCGGTTCCTGGTTCCGGGATTATGTTTACATCCCGCTTGGCGGCAGCCGCGCAGGCGCATGGAAGCAGGTCCGCAACATCCTCATCGTCTGGTGTCTGACCGGATTCTGGCACGGCGCANNGCTGGAACTTCGTCGCATGGGGGCTTTTTTTCGGCGTGCTGCTGATTGCGGAAAAGCTGCTTCTCGGCCATGCTCTTGAAAAAATGCCGCGCGTGCTCCGGCACCTTTACCTGCTGCTTGCCGCGCTTGTGAGTTTCCTGATTTTCGATGCCGCGAGCCTTCCCGAGGGGGGCAGAGCCATCGCAGGGCTTTTTGGCGGCGCGCCTTTTACCAGCGCAGCCGGGCTGTATTCCCTCAAAAGCTATTTCGTAATCCTGCTGCTTGCCGCGCTTGGCGCAACGCCGCTCCCCAGGGCGGCTGTGGCGCGCATTTCCGCCACACGCGCAGGCGGAAAGCTCGTTTCCATCCTGACCCCGCTTTTTATGGCGGCGCTGCTACTCGTTTGCACCGCTTATTTGGTGGACGGTTCCTTCAACCCATTCCTGTATTTCCGTTTTTAAGGAGGCTGCACGCATGAATGACAAGCTGAAAAACCGCATCCTCTGCGCAGGTTTTGTCCTCATTACAGCAGGCGGTTTTCTCCTGCACCTGATCTGCCCGGACAAAATGCTTTCCATCTCCGAGCGGCGCAGGCTTGCGCAGGCGCCCGAGGTCACGCTCACCGCCGTGCTCGGCGGCAAGTTTGCCACATCGTTTGACGACTATGCGCTTGACCAGTTCCCCGGACGTGATTCTTTCCGCACGCTCAAGGCCATTATGCAGTATTATGTGTTCCGGCAGAAGGACAATAACGGCGTATTCCTTGCGGAAGGGAACATCGGCAAGCTCGAGTTCCCGCTTTCGGAAAGCTCTGCGCTGCGCGCGGCAGAAAAGTTCATGTCGCTCAAGGCACAGTATTTTCCCGATTCCGACGTTTATCTTTCGCTCGTGCCGGACAAAAGCTATTTCCTTGCGGAGCGCAACGGCTATCCTGCGCTTGATTATGAAAAGATGGTCTCCCTCCTTCGGGAAAACACGGAAGGCATACAATACATCGACCTGTTCGATACGCTCTCTGCGGATAAATACTACACCACAGACGCGCACTGGCGGCAGGAATGCCTGCACGATACGGCGTTGCGCCTCGCGCAAGGGCTTGGCGTGAGCAACTCGTTTACCTGGGATTACGAAGAAAACCGGCTTAAGGATTTTTACGGCGTATATTATGGCCAGGCCGCTCTGCCCTTCCCGCCGGATACGCTCGTTTACCTTACCAGCCCCACCACGGAGGGCGCAAGCGTTTACAACGCAGAAACGCAGGGCACAACCGGCGTTTACGACCTTGCAAAGCTCACGGACGGCAAAAGCATGGACATGTATGACGTGTTCCTTTCCGGAGCGTCCGCTGTGCTTACGGTTACAAATCCGAACGCCGCCGGGGAGGCAAAGGGGCGTGAGCTCATCCTGTTCCGCGATTCATTTGGCAGCAGCATTGCGCCGCTCCTGCTTGATTGCTATGAAACCATCACCCTTGTGGACATCCGCTACATCGCAAGCGCCTTTCTCGGCCAATATGTGGAGTTCCACGGGCAGGATGTGCTGTTCCTTTACAGCACGTCCGTCATCAACAACAGCGCTATGCTGAAGTGAGAAAAAGAAACGCAAACGGGCTGCGCCGGTTTTCCGGGCAGCCCGTTTGCGTAAGAATAAATGATTTCTGAATGATTGAATAAAATTTTGTACTTTAACGCTTTGTGCCAAGAAAGAACAGCGCGATCGTACCGGGGCCTGAATGCGCGCCTACGATTGGGCCGATGGGATTGATGACAATCTCTTTTGCACCGATGCTTTCGCGCACGATTTCGGCGAGTTTTTCCGCTTCCTTTTCACAGTCCCCATGGCTAATGAACACCACCTGCCCGTCCGGGTCGATCGCCGTCTCCTGCATGCGCTTGGCAAGCGCCTTGATGGANNCCCCTGCACCTTGTTCACCGGGATCAGGCGGCCCTCATCATCCACATGCAGGATGGGCTTGATGTTGAGCACCGTGCCGAATGCCGCCGCTGCTGCGGATACCCGGCCGCCGCGCTTAAGATGCTGCAAATCGTCCACCGTAAACCAATGGCAAAGCTGCGGCCGGATCTGTTCCACATACGCGCGCACTTCGTCGATGTTTTTGCCCTGAAGCCGCTGCTGTGCCGCAAGATACACCAGAAGGCCCTGGCCGAACGATGCGCAGAGCGTGTCCACCGCGTATATCCTGCGCTCCGGATATTTTTCCGCAAGCTGTGCCGCCGTCATGGCGCCAATGCTGTAAGTGCTGCTCAGCGCCGAGGAAAATCCAAGGTAAAGCACATCTTTGCCGGCCGCAAGCGCGGGTTCCATCAGCGCCAGAAATTCCTCTGTGTTCGCAGCTGCCGTTTTTGCGCCACCCCCCGCGCGCAGCTTCTCATAGAACTCATGGAACCCAAGCTCCCGCCCGTCGGGATAGTGCGCGTATTCCTTACCCTCTACAATCACGCGAATGGGCAGGATTACGATGCCGAGCGCATCCACCATCTCCTGCGGCATATCGCAGGTAGAGTCCGTAATGATTAAAAAATCATTTGCCCCATTCCCGTGTCCGTCATCGTTCATNNTCCTCCTGTCTGTTTTTTATTTATCTTCGCAACGCTGTTTTCAGCGTTCCGAGCCCCAGAAAATGACCGCAAGCGACCCCGGCCCCGCATGCGCGCCGGTGGTAGGCTCAATCGGCAGCACCCGGATCGTTGCGTGCGGATGCTCCGTCCGAAGCTGCGCGGCAAGCTGCCCGGCATCCTCCGCGCAATCGCCGTGAACGATGCCGATTTCACCCTCGTCCGGCCGCAGAGCCTTTTGCGTGTACCGTGCCGCCATCTCGCGCAGGATGCGGTTCTTTCCGCGCACCTTTTCCGCGACTGCAACGCGCCCGTGCGCATCGAAATACATCAGCGGTTTCAGGTTCAGCACCGTACCGATCGCCGCTGCCATTGCAGGGAGCCTGCCGCCCCGCTTGAGGAAGCCCAAATCATCCACTGCAAGGAAGTGGCACATGGAAAGGCGGTTTTCCCGCAGCCATTTCGCCACGGCCGGGGCGTTTGCCCCCGCGTCCCGCATCTGTGCCGCGCGCAGCACCATAAATCCCTCGCCGAGCGAAGCGGAAAGCGAGTCCACAGGATACACCTGTGCCGCATATCTTGCGTTAAGCTCTTCCGCCGCGAGCACGGCGGATTGATAGGTGCCGCTGATGCCGCTTGATATACTAATATACACTATATCACGGCCATCCCGCAAGATGGGTTCAAATGCGCGGAGGAACGTG
>DCKB01000018.1:38598-44196 GCA_002320595.1 Christensenella sp. UBA1685 | reverse complement strand
TCGGCGCACAGGGCCGCGTCCAGCGGCAGGACGGCCACCTTGAACCACCGGCACAGCAGCGAATAGGAAATACTCTGCACACAGACACATTCCTCCCCATCGTCCAGCAGGAGGCAGTTTCCGTTACAGTAGTTGCAGCACTCATGGGTGAGCCTGCGGGCCTTGCGGTATTGGGGGTAACTCATTCTCGGTATGTTCATCGTTCCTGCGTATGCTCCTTTCCCGGCGCTGTCCGCAAAATGCTGTCTACATTCTGTTTGACAATGCCGTATTCTTTCAACTTCTGTTTCGCTTCGCTGTACTGTGCGGACAGCCGTTCCCGTTCTGCGTCCAGCTTTTTATACTCCGTTTTGAGGGCGTACAGGTTGGGGAGCTTTGCGATCCCGGCCTCTTTGAGCGCCTTTGCCGCCGCCTCATACAAGATCAGTTGGCTTTCATGCTGCCGCCGGAACGCGGCCTTGTCTTTGGCATTTCGCAGTTCCAGTGCCACAGGCCGGAGCTGCTTGTAGGCGGAGAGGTTTTTTATCAGCAGCGCCATATCCCCAAGTCGGCGTTCCGCGTCTTTCAGGGCGGAGGCCGCCGCGTCGTTTGCCGCGCTGATCTCGGCCAGCCTGCTTTCCAAGCCCTCGTAGCTGTCGATCTGGTGTTCTGTGATGAAGTTTAAGGAATTGGCGGCCTGCTTCAAGTTGTGCAGCTTCGCCCACCGCGCATAGCCCGCCGACTGCTGGGCCTTGATACTGTCCTCCAAGGCGATCCGCAGGGAGATTTCCCCGGTGCTTCTTCTGCGCGGCCCCCGGTCAATGGCAATGCCCTTGATCCGCTGGGTGATCCGTTCCTCGGTGTAATCCTCCCCCAAGGTCTTGCAGCGGGTGAAGCGTTCCTGTCCGGGACGGAGGCCGTCTGCCAGCGCGCGGAATGAAATAAACTTGCCCTGTTTGACTTCATAGCCCTGCGCCTCCATGAGCCGCAGAAAACCGTCAAAGTCTTTGGCCTGCGGAATGGTCGCGTCGATAGCGATTTTCAGTTTTGCTTTCCAGCTCTTGCCCTTTTTCTGTGCGTCCCACTCGGCGTAGGTCTTGCCCTTGTCTTTGCCGGGCTTTACCACAGACAGGCCGTGTTCCTTGCACAGCCGGTCGCTGGTGCGCCGGATAAAGGCGTAGCTCTGGCGGTTGGAAATGTACTTGCGTTGGTTCGCCATATCCACGGCGCAGAAAATAATGTGGTTATGCAGATGGCCCTTGTCAATGTGGGTGGTAATCACATAGGGGTATTTGCCTTGCAGCACTTCATCGGCAAGCTGCCGCCCGATCTCGTGGGCCTGCTCCGCCGTGGTTTCCCCCGGTTCAAAGGCTTGTATCAGGTGGTGGGCCAGATTGTTGCCCTTTTGGTACGCCTGATCTAACAGCATTTGAAATTCAATATCCGCCGTTTCATAGGAACAGCCATAGGAAGAAACGAACAGCTTTCCATCGGTCTTGTCCGGGTTCTCGATGTAGTCCAGCGCTTTTTTCAGCGTTGACTTGATAGGATGGATCTTTGTAACTGCCATATCTTCGCCAGCGCCCCCTTGATGTCCTCCAAGTCCTGTGCGTACACAGTCCCGGTACTGTTGATACGCCTTGCAATCTGGTTGATGTTGACGCCGATCTTTTGCAGCTCTGCGGTCTGCACCCGGACGGGGCCGGTGTCGATATGGACGATATAGCCGTCAATCAGCATTTTCCGGGCGTAGGCAGAAAAGTTTTTTGTGCCAAGCTGGGCCATCTTCTGCTGGATCAGCGCCCGTTCCTCCGGCGTCACCGGGACGCGCAGCATAAACTTCCGTTTTCGGTTTGCCACTTTCTCACCTCCATTCATTCAGGGGTTTGGGGACTTCCCCAAGATACAAACGGGAAGCCGTTTGCCGGGAGTGTGGCTACACTCCCTATGCTTGCTGTCTTTGTTCTTCTTCCCCTAAAAAGCGTTCTGACCCCAAGGAAATACCCGCAAAATCCCGGTTTTTCCGAAAATCGCACAAAAAAAGAGAGGGCGCAGCTTGCGTCCTCCCAAAAACAAAACAGAGGGTTGTCATGCACCCTCCGTTTCGTCATTCTTCTGTTGAATTTGAATGGCCCCGTCAATCGCGCCCTCGATGATCGGCAGAAATTCTTCCGGGCAGAGTTTCAGCTTGTGGCTGACCCGCTGCCGCTGTGCGCTTTCCTCCCGCATGACCTCCGGGTTAAAATACCGTTCCACGGGAAGCCCGCAGATTTTGATAAGCTGTATGATAACCGGCAAGCTGGGAATCGTGCCGTCATTTTCGATGTTGGCAAGATAGCGCCAGTCGATATTGACCTGTTCCGCCAGCGTCTTACGCGATAACTGCTTTACTTTCCGCGCCTCTTTTACATCTGCGCCGAAAGTTTCAAAGCCGGGACAATCTTTGATATTTGCCATATAGCACCACCCATCTACATTGTATATTTCATATTTTCTCAATGGAATGTTGCTATATGCAGGAAGATTAAACTTTATAATTCATATCCCGAAACATAGGCAGAGGAAATTATTGCCACCCCCTTGAAATATTGACAAGATACGCCTCTCGTGTTATACTGTTATACACAACAGCATAACAGTTAAAACACACGGAGGATGCAGCAATGAAACTGATTATTTCAAATGTATCTGGCGTCCCCATATACGAGCAGATTAAACAGCAGATCAAGGCGGCTATTTTATCTGGCGAGCTTCAAGCCGAAGAAACTTTGCCCTCCCTTAGAACACTTGCCAAAGACTTAAAGATCAGCGTCTTAACAGTGACAAAGGCATACACAGAATTAGAGCAAGAGGGCTTTGTTAAAAATGTGCAGGGGCGTGGATGTTTCGTAATGGGGTCTGGTTCAGAACTGATTAAGGAGCAGCTTATTTGCAAAGTAGAAAACAATCTCACCGAAGCAATAAAAGCTGCAAGAATGGCAAATCTATCCACAGAGGAATTACATCGCCTTTTGGACATTTTAACGGAGGTAAAAACAGATGACTAATTATTTAGAGGTAACGAATCTTTCAAAATCTTTTGATTCTTTTCAACTTCATAATATCAGCTTTACTTTGCCAAAGGGATATATTATGGGCTTGATCGGCCCGAATGGTTCTGGCAAAACAACGACAATCAAACTGATTTTGAATATGCTCAAGCGCACCGGCGGTACAGTCAAAGTGATGGGGCTGGATAATATCGCAGAAGAACAAAAAGTAAAATCAGAGCTGGGCGTTGTTTTCGATACAAATTATTTCAGTGATGATTGGAAAGTGTCGCAGGTTGAAAAATCCATTTCGGTATTTTATCCAAATTGGGACAGCCAGAAATTTGCGGATATGTTACGGAAATTTCACATTGCACCAACCAAAAAGGTAAAAGAACTTTCCAAAGGTATGCAGATGAAGTTAATGCTTGCCTGTGCGTTTTCATACGACGCCAAACTGCTGATCCTCGACGAACCGACCAGTGGACTTGACCCGGTTTCCAGAGATGAACTTTTGAAAATTCTTTCAGAGTATATTGAAGATGGTGAGCATAGTGTTTTGTTCTCCACCCATATCACAGGCGATTTGGAGCGTGCAGCCGATTATATTACCTACATCAGTTATGGCGAGTTGTTCTTTACTGGCAGCAAAGATGATTTTGTAGATATGTTCCGCATTGTAAAAGGTGGAATTGAGGAACTGTCCGATGATCTGAAAAATAAGGCGGCTGGTATTCGTACATTCCCTACGGGATTTGAGGCGCTGATGAAAACCGAAAATATTAGCGGTTTCCCTAACCTGACCGTTGAGCCTGCCACCATTGATGAAATTGTAGTGTTTACAAGCAAGAAAGGTGACGATTATGAGTAATATTTTGAAATCCACAAAATTAGATATTGCATTGGTAAAACCATATTTTAAGACGATTTGCTTTACCCTGCTTCTGCCGATTGTGTTTGCCGCAATCAACCGTTCTTTGCTGACAGGGGTATCATTTGCTATGTGCTTTATTGCCATGACGACGGGATATACCTTTTCCATCACAGAAAAAAACAGTATAGATCGTCTGTTTGGTATTTTACCTGTTCGTAAAAGAGAGCTTGTGATCGGACGCTATGTTTTCGTCCTTGCAATGGGGCTTCTTTCCTTGATTATTTCTTTGATTGCACAGCCGCTTGTCTTGAAAGTGCTGGGTGAAACAGTTGGCGTATTTGACATTGTAACTGCCGCTATTGCAGGAGTATTCTTATTTGCACTCTATACCGTGTTCCAAATTCCGGGATATTACAAGTACGGCTCAATCAAAGGACGGGTATTTATGTATATTCCAGTGGCCGGTTTTTTGGTGACTTTACTTCTTCTCTCTAAAATGCCAGCTATCGGGAACTCAATTATTTCAGTCGTTGAATCTTCTCCGATACTTCTTGTTTTGCTTGCGGTTTTTGCTATTGTCGTGATGTATGCGGTTTCAATCTTCTTGTCCATTCGGGTTATGAAGAATAAGGAAATGTGAGGTGATTGTATGGATTTCACAATTTTGGCAGTTGTGCTTTTGATTGGTGTTGGCGTTCCTATCCGTAATAAACTCATACGGAAATATCGGGATAAAAAGAAACAAGAAGATAATAAGGATAAGCTGAAATAATATATAAACAGCACCGGGAGGAATATGAAAATATCTTCTTTGGTGCTGCTTTTTAATAGAGCTATATTTTGCTGATAGATTTTTTGAAAAAATCCGTCCGCTGTAACATTTCGCGGACATTTGCCTGTTATACTATCTGCAAAAAGCAAAGGAAGTGAGAATATGAAGCAGATTTTAATTGTCGAGGACGACAGTTTTTTGAATAAGATGTTAGACTATAACCTGACCGCAGACGGCTACGGCGTGACTTCTGCCCTAAATGCCAGAACCGCAGCCGACGCCATCCGCCAGCGGGAATTTGATTTGGTGCTGCTGGACATCAACCTGCCGGACGGCAACGGCTTTGAGCTGTGCAAACTGATAAAGCCCCAGCACCCGGACACCATTGTAATTTTCCTGACCGCCAACGATCAGGAGAGCGACCAGATACGGGGCTATGAGGTGGGCGCGGTGGACTACATCACAAAGCCCTTTGTGATTGGGGCCTTGCAGCGGAAAATCAAAGCCATGTTCGCCATGCTGGAACACCACAAACCGGCCAAGGACATTTACGACGACGGGCGGCTGTTTCTGGACTTCTCGGAGCAGACGGCTTCCTTAAATGGCAAGCCCCTGACCCTATCCCCGATGGAGTACAAAATGCTGAACTTGTTTCGCAAAAATCCCCGGCAAGTGCTGACCCGTGGGCAGCTTTTGGAAAAGCTGTGGGATATAGACGAGCGGTTTGTGGACGAACACACCCTGACAACCTCCATCAGCCGGATTCGCAGCAAGATCGAAGCCGACGGCGGCGCGCCCTACATCAAGACCGTTTACGGCATGGGCTATCAATGGACGGGAGGCGAGGCAAAATGAAGTTTCAAAACCTCTCAGTAAAGCGGCTGTTTGGCCGGGTGGCAATGGGGCTTGTCCTCTCCATGTCCGGGATCACCATAGCCCTGTTT
>DCKB01000018.1:0-38534 GCA_002320595.1 Christensenella sp. UBA1685 | reverse complement strand
GGGATTTTTGTACTGACGCAGGCGTTTGGAAAGCGGCTGTCGCAGTTTACCGCCGACCTGTGCCAGACTTTAGACCACATGATCGCCGGGAATGAAGCGCCCCAGCGCCCGGAGGACAGCGAAACCCAGCTTGCCAGAATCGGACACCGGCTGGCAAGGCTTTACCAGATCATGCAGGAGAACCGCCGCCGGGTGGACGAGGAACGGCAGGAGTTACAGACCCTTGTATCGGATATTTCCCATCAGGTGAAAACGCCGGTAAGCAATCTGAAAATGGCGACAGACACCCTGCTGGAAAAGCCCATGACCGAGGCGGAGCGCACCGACTTTATCCGGGGAATCCGCAGCCAGACGGATAAGCTGGACTTTCTCTTTCAGGCCCTTGTGAAAACCTCCCGGCTGGAAACGGGCGTGATCCAGTTGGATAAGAAAACGGGCCGTCTCTTTGATACCGTGGCGCAGGCCATGAGTGGGATCGTGTATGCAGCGGAGAAAAAGGAAATTGCCGTGTCAGTGGACTGCCCGGAGGATTTGACCGTTTCCCATGACAGCAAGTGGACATCCGAAGCCCTCTTTAACCTGCTGGACAATGCGGTGAAGTACACCCCGGCGGGCGGGAAAATCGCTGTGTCGGTGGTGCTGTGGGAAATGTATGTGGAGATCAAAGTGACCGACACCGGCAAGGGCATTTCCGAAAGCAATCAGGCTGCCATCTTCCGGCGCTTCTATCGTGAGGAAGAAATACACGAACAGCAGGGCGTGGGCATTGGCCTGTATCTGGCTCGCGAGATCGTAACGCGACAGGGCGGCTATATCAAAGTGGTTTCGGAGCCGGGCAAGGGTTCGGAATTTTCTATTATGCTCCCTACAAAATAGAACGCGGCGGACGGCCATTTCCGGCTGCCCGCCGTAAATTTTTTTGAAATGTCCGAGCGTTGTAACATTTCACCCCGATTTTCATTGAAATTTTTTGGCCGCTGTAACATTTCGCGGACATTTGGGTTTTACAATGACCTTATCAACAAAAGGAGGCAACGCAATGGAACTGACCCCGACATTGATTTTGAATCTGGCGCTGCTGATCGTCCCGCCCGTTGTCCTTGTGCTGGTGTTCCGGCAATGGCTGGCCCGGCACATCCGCTGGACGGTTGCCTTGATTGCTCTCTGTGATGTTCTCCTATTTTGGGATGAATTGTTCTACTATGAGAGCTTCGGCCTGTTCGCTGTGCTGATTCTGGTACAGTTGGCGGCCACCGGCGCAGCAGCGTTCCGCATTTACAACAAACAAAGAAAAGGTTGAATAGAAAATAGGTATCATCCACTTAGAAAATATGGAGGTAAAGATATGATGTATAGGACAGAATTATTAGAAGAAATTACTATTGAAAATGCGACAGTGAAAATCAATGCCAAAATAGAGGAAATGGAAAAAGAAAGCTATCGCCTTGTCACAATGTCATTTTGGGGAACCGAAAGGGCTGTATTGGTTTTCAAAAAGGGATTAAAGGGCAGTTTGCTTTAATATGTAGCTATCTAAATAGAAAATTACTCATTCTAAATTAACATCGGAGGTATAACTTATGGAAAAAGAAACAATGGGAACTGTAATTTCAGTTACAAAACAATGGTGGTTAAAAGTGAATCGTAAACCTGTCCGCGCTCATGCTATGGATGGCGCAGCCTTTCCGCATACTATCAAGGTCAAATATACGATAGACGGCAAAGATTACATCTGCCGAAAATGGATTGGCGCAGGAAACAAAGTCCCTGACAAGGGAACAACGATTAAAGTTACCTATTGTGAAGATAAGCCATCGAAAGCAAGAATTGAACTCTAATTCAAATTGACTGACTAACATGGTATGTTTTGGCCTTTGCGGCATGAAACATACCTACATATTCAAACATCTGCCTCCACAGCGGGGAAAAGAAAAAAACCGCTGACGGGCAGAGGATTTCGTGCGCTTTCCTGTATCACTGACGGATACGGCGGTTTTGAGTAGATCAAGGCCGCCGTTTCTTTTTGCTTCGACGACCCCTGCACCGTGTTCTGGCATGGCGGCTTTAGGAGGGAGCTGCCATGCAACGAAAACTACTTCGACAAAATCCGACAGGGATTAGCCTGTCAAAAAAAGCCGTCCCTCGGCAGCGGGGACAAGCGGCTGCAAGTATGTACTATACCATGTAGGAAAAGAACATATTGCTTTTTATTTCGCCCAGCGGGTCTTTGACCTGCCGGGCGAATTTTGTTATTTCCTGCGGTCTGCTATCCGGCGCAAAAAGAAATTTCAAAAAAGTGAAAAAAGGAGGCGTTTAGCGGGCAGCCAGAGAGATTCCATTCGCTCTATTGGCGGAAAGGGAGAGAACCACCACATCCCCCATAGAAAGGGGGTGAGAAGATGGAAGCGATCCCCCGCAAATACGGTGAATGGGGCCAGTTTGACCGCTACTGCAAGCTGGTTCTGTACCATGAGGCGATAGATTATCTGCGGGAAATGAAGTGCCGCCGCGACCGTGAAGTGTCGCTGGACGCCGTTTCCCCGGCTGATTGGGACAAGCTCTCGACCGTAGATCGGTATTCCTGCGACAGCTTTACATTCAGTTCGCATGGCTATGACCTACATATCGACAACGAGCTTGTGGCCGAGGCGTTTGCCAGCCTGCCAAAAGACGAGCAGAGTATTTTGATTCTCCGCTTTGTTCTGGATTTGACTGACGAAGAAATTGGCCGCCTGATGGGAATGTCCCGCAGCGCAGTACAGCGCCACAGGACAAGCACCCTAAAAGACCTGCGTGTAAAATTGATGGCGTTCATGCCGGAGGGAGGTTAAACGCGGATGAAGCAATCCAGTTACAAGGGCAAAAGCCCTCTGCCTGATTTTGTGATCGACGCGGCCTGCGCCGGTAACGCCGAAGCCGTGGAGCGTGTCTTGCAGCATTATGACGGCTATATCAATAAGCTGTGTACCCGGACGCTCTATGACGGCAGCGGCCAGCCTCATATCTGCATTGACGAGTATATGAAGCGCCGATTGCAAATCAAGCTGATCCATTCCATCGTTAGTCCCATTGGCGACTGACGGTTAAGGCCCCGGCCATAGACAGGCGGCTTTCCCTTTCCCCGCCTGCCTGTTTTCCCGGCGGCTCCTTTGCTCCTTGACAAATACGCCCGCAGGACAATGGCGGCGCGTCATAGGGCAGACGGATACATTCTGTCTGCGCCGAGCCGGACGGCAGGTGCGCCAAGAGGCTTTCCCTCATTGGGATAAGCGGAGCGATTTTACCGGGCCGTAAAGCAGGTGTGGCAGCCTGCGGGCGACGACGCGCAGACAGGACAATGATACGCCCTTGTCGTCGTAGTCCGAGCGTTTGAAGCGTCGCAGGCAACGAGCAGGGCCGCGTGAGAACCACGCGGGGGTGAGATTCCCGTGGAGCTGTGCCAGCAGCCGTCCGTTATTTTCTGCCCACTTTCACAAAAACAATCTTTGTTTTGAAAAGAAAGGGGGCCATGTTATGAGTAATAACGATGTGCCTATTTGGGAAAAATACACGCTCACCATTTAGGAAGCGTCCAAATATTTTCGGATCGGGGAAAACAAACTGCGTCGGCTTGCCGAGGAAAACCCCACCGCTGGCTGGGTGATCCTGAACGGCAACCGCATCCAGATCAAGCGGAAGCAGTTTGAAAAAATCATTGATTCCCTTGACACAATATAGTGAAAAAGGGCCTTGTGCGTGTTATAATAGGTTATAAGCGTGTCAAGGTTCTTTCCGTCATGGAAAGGAGCATGACGAAATGCCAAGAAAAGAACGAGATGAAAAAAGACGGGACAACAAAGGCCGCCTTTTGAAGTCTGGAGAGAGCCAGCGATTAGATGGAAGATACGCTTACAAATACATTGACACCTTTGGAGAAACCCAGTTTGTTTACTCATGGAAGTTAGTACCTACCGACAAAGTACCTGCCGGGAAACGGCCCTGTCTTTCCCTGCGCGAGAAAATCAAGCAGATACAGAAAGACCTTGACGACGGGATAGACACCATCGGCAAGAAAATGACCGTGTGCCAGCTTTATGAAAAGTACACCCGGCAGCGCGGGAATGTGCGGAAAGGAACCCAAAAGAGCCGCCAGCAGTTGATGAAACTTCTGTCCGAAGATAAGCTGGGCGCGGCCAGCATTGACAGCGTGAAGCTGTCCGACGCGAAAGAATGGGCCTTGCGTATGCAGGAAAAGGGCGTTGCCTACAACACCATCTGCAACAGCAAGCGTTCCTTAAAAGCCATCTTTTATATGGCCGTACAGGACGACTGCCTCCGCAAGAATCCTTTTGACTTCCAGATCAATGAGGTTATCAACGACGATACCGTACCAAAGGTGCCGCTTACCCCTGCACAGGAAAACGAGCTTTTGGACTTCATGCAGAACGATTCCGTCTATGCCAAGTATTATGACGAGGTGGTGATCCTGCTGGAAACCGGGCTTCGTATTTCCGAACTCTGCGGCCTGACGCCCGCTGACCTGAATTTTGAGAAGCGCTTTGTGAATGTAGACCACCAGCTTTTGAGAAGCACCGAGGACGGCTACTATATCGAAGCTCCAAAAACAGAAAGCGGATTCCGTCAAGTGCCTATGAGCGCAGCCGCCTATGAAGCGTTTGAGCGCGTGTTGAAGAAGCGCAGGGACGGCAGGTGCATTGAGGTTGACGGTTATAAGGGCTTCCTGTTCCTGAACCGGGACGGCCTGCCCAAAACCGCCGTCAACTATGACGCCATGTTCAAGTGCCTTGCCAAGAAGTACAACAAGTGCCACAAGGAGCCGCTGCCCGATGTGATGACGCCGCACACCATGCGGCATACATTCTGTACCAGAATGGCAAACGCGGGCATGAACCCCAAGGCATTGCAGTACATCATGGGACACGCCAACATTGTAATGACGCTGAACTATTACGCCCACGCTACTTTCCATTCCGCACAGGAGGAAATGGAACGGCTGCAAGCCAAGGCAAAAACCACCACAGAGGCCAAGCCGGAAGCTACGGCGGAAAGCGCCGAGGAAACCAAGGCGGCATAAGTAGTACGCAGAATTTACTACTGCTTTTACTACTTTTGAGAGCGAAAACATGAGGGGTAATAAAAAGATTTGTGAGGTTCTTCCGATATGAAAAGTGCCGGAAAAGCCTGGAATAACGGGCTATACCGGCATATAAGAACATCTAAAGAGATAATTAGAAATCTATTAAATGATTAATAGAACATGCAGGATATAAAGCATGGACAGATGCCTTAACGGTTGCGTCACTGATTGCTACATTTATCGGTATTGCAAACCCATCTGCTAGCTTAATTTCGGCAATTTGTAATATATTTAGCGTTACGGTCAGCGCATCTGCATTGTTACCTGCTCACAGTGCGATTAACAGGTATACCTGTACGGCAAAGCAGTATCGTTATGCCAGTATAAATGGAAGTCAGTATATGTATAACATAACTTACAAGTTCGTTAGATATAGTGGCTATGAAAATGCTAGCCTTAATAGCACGGAAAGAGCGCAAATAGATTTAAGCTCTAAGACAACGGAGTTCCCTGATGGGGCAGCTTACTATGTTGATTATAATGCTCAGGCTGATGACGCATATGCAATGTTTCAGCTGGTTGGCCAAAAGCCATAACAAAATAACGAAAACGGGGGGCGCGCATGGAGAAACGGCCGTTCGAGACGAGGATAGACCGTGAAAAGCGGCTGAAGAAAATGAAGCGCGAAAAGGTCCTGTGCCTTATTAACACCATTTTGCCAACGATTGCCGGAGTTCTGTTTCTGATCAGTTCCTTTGTGAACAGCTCCCCGATTTTTGCCGTGATCGGAATGATGCAGTTCTACATTGCATACCGGGCCGGCAAGAACTATAAACGCCTGAAAGCGGAGCTTGCGGAAGAAATGGAACGCGGGAAGGAACGCTGAAAAACGAAGCAGGGAGCGGTTGTCCGCTCCCTTTTTGCTGCGCATATGCTTTTTACCGCCCCTTGCGCGTAGGGTCCGGCTTGATCACGCCGCTGCGGTACGCGTCAAGCAGCTTGCGGAGGTCGGCGATGCGCCCTTCAAGCTCCACGCCCGTGTCAATATCGGACACCATCACGCGCTTTTGGAATTCTTCCACGATATGTGTGTGGGAGGTGATGTCCCTGTCGTGCCGCACCGCATCCTCAATGGTGGTGAACGGTTCGTGCGCGGCGATGCGCATGCCCCAGGAATTGAAGAACATCGTGTAGCCCGCAATGCCCGTCTGCCCCTGATAAGCGCGGCAGAAGCCGCCGTCGATCACCACAAGCCGGCCATGTGCCTTGCAGGGGTTTTCGCCTTCCTTTGCACGCACGGGGATGTGGCCGTTTACGATGCGGCTCCAGGGTTTGTCAAGCCCGAATGCGGCAAGGATACCGCGGCAGAAATCCTCGTCGTTGTAATATTCATAGTAA
The DNA here is from genome assembly GCA_002320595.1 of Christensenella sp. UBA1685. GTDB lineage: Bacteria > Bacillota > Clostridia > Christensenellales > CAG-138 > UBA1685. The sequence continues at coordinate 32,059 of DCKB01000018.1, read as the reverse complement.
GCGTTCTTGGGTTCCTTCCACGCCGCCTTATCCTCAATCAGCGCACGTTCAAACGTGGTGATGTGGCTGCGGCCAAAGATGGGGGAGTTGCGCCCGCACCAGAGGAACCAAAGGAAGTCCTGCCCGTTCCGGCGCTCTGCGGAGCCTTCCGGGGCGAAATAGCCCTGGCGGGCAATCTTGTCGCAATAATCAAGGAAATCGCGTCCACTCAGGCGGTTGCGGCCGAATTCAAACTCCATAAAGCTCCCATCCCGGTTGCAGGGGATGCAGCCGTGATACAGCAGGTTGCCGTTGTAGCAGCGGTACACGGAGCCGACGGAATACAGGAAGCGCGCATGCTGCTGCAAACGCTCGCTGTGCATGAAGGCGGAGACAAGCTGCCCCATCAGGGCCTCCTCCTCCTCGGTAAGCTTCGTCGGGTCGGCAGGGTCAATGGTGGGGAAATCCGTATCGCGCAGCGGATATTCCTTGCCATCCACCGTAAGCGTGCCTTTTTCCCAATTCACGCGGGAAAGCATATCCCGGTCATCCATGCGGTATTCCGGATGGCGACGGATCGCCTGCCCTTCCAGCTTAAAGAGGATGACGCTGATGGCCTTGTGCATGCGCGCATACAGGTTGAGATCGCGCGGCTTAAAGGGCTCCTCCGGCAGCTTGCGCGGCTTAAAGACGCAGGCGTCGCCCGCACTATATTGCTCTGTGGAGAACACTGCGAGCGGCAGCAGATTGATGCCATACCCGTTTTCGAGCATATCAAGGTTATCATACTGCACGCAGTTGCGCACCGCAGTGGCAACGCAAACGTCGCTGCCCGCAGCAGCTCCCATCCACATGACATCGTGGTTGCCCCATTGGATGTCCACGTTGTGGTGCTGCATCAGGTGGTCAAGGATTACGTCCGCATGCGGCCCGCGGTCGAAAATGTCGCCCACGATGTGCAGCACATCCACCGTCATGCGCTTGATGAGCGTCGCCATTTCCACGATGAACGTGTCTGCGCTGCCCGTGTCGATGATGGCACGGATGATGTTGTCGTAATACCGGTCCTGGTTACGGTTGGGCGCGGTGTTGAGCAGCTCCTCCATAATGTAGGCGAATTCGCGCGGCAGCGCCTTGCGCACCTTGGAGCGGGAATACTTGGAGGCGGAAAGCCGGCACACGGCAATGAGCCGCCGGAGCATTACGCAGTACCAGTCGTAAAGATCCGTCACGGTGGCTTTGGCCTCAATCAGCTTTTCGCGCGGGTAATAGATGAGCGCCGAGAGCGCGCGCCGCTCCGCAATCACAAGCGAGCCTTCAAACGCCTGGTCGATCTTGTCTGCGACCGCGCCGGAGCCGTTGTTCAGAATGTGCAGGAACGCCTCATGCTCGCCATGGATGTCGCTCATGAAGTGTTCCGTGCCCTTGGGCAGGTTCAGGATAGCAGTCAGGTTGATGATCTCCGCACTGGCCGCCTGCGGCGAAGGGTACTCCCGCGCAAGGAGCGTGAGGTAGCGGGTGTCTCGAGCGTTCATGGAAACCTCCGGATTGGTTATTATATTAACAAAGGAGAATGGTATATTCTATTAATATCACTTATATATTAGCACGTTTTTTACGCGCTGAACAGATGTAAAAGCACAATCTGCAGGAATTCCTGCAAAAGAATGTGCGGCGGCTGCATGGTTGGCGGAGAGCATGACGGGGTGGTATACTAAACGCAGAAGATAAGAACAAAAGGAGAATGCGATGCAAAAGATTGGATGCCACCTTTCCTCGTCGAAAGGGTTTTTGCACATGGGAGAAGAAGCCGTTTCCATCGGCGCGAATACGTTCCAGTTCTTCACGCGCAACCCGCGCGGCGGCGCGGCGAAGCCGCTTGATGAGGCGGATCTTGCGGCGTACCGTGCGTTCGCGGCAGAGCACGGAATCGGCCCTATCATCGCGCATGCGCCCTATACGCTCAACACCTGCGCAGCGGACGAGGGCTTGCGCACGTTCGCGCGGGAAACGATGCTGGATGACCTTCGGAGGCTTGCGCATCTGCCCGGCAATTTTTACAATTTCCATCCCGGCAGCCATGTGAAGCAGGGCACGGAAGCCGGAATCGACTTGATCGCCGAAACGCTCAACGCCGTTTTACCGGAGGCGGGCGAAACCACGGTGCTGCTTGAAACCATGGCGGGCAAAGGCAGCGAGGTCGGCAGCCGGTTCGAGGAGCTGCGCGCAGTGATTGACCGTGTTGAGAGGCCGGAGCGCCTTGGCGTTTGCCTGGACACCTGCCATGTGTTTGACGCGGGGTATGACATCGTGAATGACCTCGAGGGCGTACTTGCGGAGTTTGACCGCATCATCGGCCTCAAGCGGCTTTGCGCTGTGCACCTCAACGACAGCATGAACCCGATCGGCTCCCATAAGGATCGCCATGCCTGCCTCGGGGCGGGGCACATCGGCCTCCCTGCGCTGCTGGCGGTGGTCAACCACCCCGCGCTTTGCGGCCTGCCGGCCGCGCTTGAAACCCCGAACGACCTTTCCGGCTATGCGCGGGAAATCGCGCTTGTGCGGGGCGGCTGAGGGGTCATCTTCCCTGCACCTCCGGGAACGGGATCACCGCTGCCGGGGCGGCTGGGTGCGCGCAAAGGAATTTTTCCATCCAGATCATGTCCTTCCATGCGCCGGATTTATAGCCGCATTTTGTGAAATGCGCCACGGTTTTGTAACCGAGTTTGCGGTGAAACGCTTCGCTTTTTTCGTTCGGATACGTGATGCAGGCATTGAGGTTTATGATGTTCTGCATGCTGAGACAGCGCTCCAGCCCGGTGTAAAGCAGCGTGCCGACGCCATGCCCGGAAAAGCCCATCTTCACATACACGGTAACTTCAACCGCCCAATCATAGGCAGGGCGGCCTTTAAATGCGCCTGCATACGCGTAGCCCAGCGCGACGCCGCCTTCCTCTGCGATGAGGTAAGGATAGCGTTCGAGCGTGTGCGCGATGCGTGCGGCGAACTCCGCATCCGAAGGCGCGGCATATTCAAACGTGATATCGGTCGTTTCAACATAGGGCTTGTAGATCGCTGCGAGTGCGGGCGCATCCGCAGGGGTTGCAATTCGGATCGTGCGCATGCGTTTCTCCTTCAAACTCAACCATTCGCCAGCAGAACCGTTCCCGCAGCATACCGCACACCGTCCGCGAGGACGGCCGCTTCATATTCGCCCGAAAGCCCTTCGGGCAGCGTCAGCGAGAAGCCCCGCGGGGAAGCCATGGGTTCTGCAAGGGATTCGGCCCGCTCCTCCAAAATGGGGAACGCCTCGAAACAATGGGATTCGCCGTCCCGCAGGAGGAGCACATAAATATGCCGGGCTTGCACATCCGCATCAAAGCAGCCCGCAAGCTGCGTATAGCCGCTGCGCCCATATTGCGTGAGCAGAGCCGTGCCGCCCTCCGCCTCCGCATGCGGCGCATCCGCTTCCAGCGCGGGCATGAGGGGCGCTGCGGTGAGCAGGTTTTTGATGTTGCGCTCCACCAGTTCGATGAACACGGCGTCCGGCGTTTCTTCATCCAACAGCGTGTAATTGTACGGGAATTCCGCGCTGTATTTCACGCGCCCGAGGTTTGTGGAAAGGAGCGGCAGCAAGGCGTTGCCGAACGAATCGCGGAACAGGTGCAGCGAAACCCCGTTCGCGCTGCCGGTGGTGCCGAAGGTCGTGTCCTGCGCGGGGCGCGCGCCTTTATCATACGCAAAGTCCGGTTCAATGCCGTAATCCGGGCGCGGCCGGTTGCCCGGAAGCGCGGGAAGCACGAAGTTGTGCAGGTCGCCTGCATCGTCATACACCATCTCCGGCACAAGCGAAGCATAGGATTCGTATGCCTCGCCTGCTGCGATGCGCTGCATGATCGCATTGTAGGCAAGCAGCGCGCCACGCTCGTTCCAGTGGGTGTCCCGATCATGGTAGAGCTGGCCGTCCTGCTTGTGAGAACAGAGCAGCGAAGCAAAATCCACGGTTTCTATCCCCGCTTCTGCAAGCGCGGCATACAGCCGCTCCCGGTTGCCTGCGCCCGCTGCAGGGGCGAAGCGGGAAGGCATGTTTTCCGGATAGACCGTGTTTTTGTTGGGAGCGATGGAGAAGGTGAAGGAAATCCCCCGCGCTTTGCACCAAGCCTGCTCAATGCCAAGGCATGCGGCGATGCGGGCAATCTCCTCCTCTGAAAGCAGGTTGCGCCCAAGATAATCATCCAGCGTCTCGGAATAAAACAGCATGTCGTTTTTGCCGACGATGACCTTCTCATTGAGCGTATCCCCGAAGAGCGCCATCGTAAGCCCGTGAAAGGCTGTGACCATCTCCTCCCGGAAGCCGAAGTGATCCTCGAAATATGCATCGAACTCCGCGGGGAAGGAAAGGTTCAGCCCATCCCGCCCCCAAAGGGAGGCGAGCCGGGCAAGCGGCCTGTTTTCGCGGTTTTCGGCTTCGTAGCCGCAAAGAAGCGCTGCCATGGGCAGCAGGCATACGGCAAGGAACGCCGCAATGAAGGCGATGTAAAACGGTTTCTTCATAAGCGTCCCTCCCTAAAAGCGGAAATAGATGAACGGGTTGTAGGCGGCTGTGGAAAGGCAGAGGGCGCAAAGCACCGCAAGCAGCAGCGCCGCAAGATAAGCCCCGCATTCCGCAGCGGGCCGGCGCGCAAAGAGGCGTTCCCCAAAGCGGTGCAAAACAGGCGTGCAGGCGAAGGCTGCAACGGCGAGCGCCACGAGGCAAAGCGGCGATACGAGTTCGGAAAGCTCCGCAAGCGCAGCGGGAGAAAGGCTCCAAGCCGTGAACATGCATCCGATGAAGGTGAGCGCATGCCCCATGGTTTCCGCACGGAAGAACACGAAGCCCACCGTGACAGCAAGAAGGGTATAGGCATGCCGGAGTGCGCGCGGCCACTTCGCAGGCTTGAGCGCGCCGTAGGACTCCAGCATCAGAAAGCTGCCGTGATAAAGCCCCCACACCGCGAAGTTCCAGCTTGCGCCGTGCCAGAGGCCGGTCAGAAGGAACACTGTGAGCTTATTGAGCCCTGTGCGGAGCCTGCCCTTGCGGTTCCCGCCGAGCGGGATATACACATATTCGCGGAACCAGGTGGAAAGCGAGATGTGCCATCTGCGCCAAAAGTCCTGCATGGTTTCCGCAATGTAAGGATAATTGAAGTTTTCCTTGAACGTAAAGCCGAAGGCTTGCCCGAGGCCGATGGCCATGTCCGAATAGCCGGAAAAATCAAAGTAAATTTGAAAAAGATATGCGACAGCGCCGAGCCATGCCGTGGGGGCGGCCACAGACCCCATGGGAAGCGCGTAAACCGCATCCGCCGTCATGGCGAGCGTGTTGGCGATAAGCACCTTCTTGGCAAGGCCGAAACAGAAACGGCGGAAGCCCGCCGCCGTCTTTTCTATTGTGATGGTGCGCGCGTGAAGCTGTTGGTCCACATCGTGATATTTTACGATGGGCCCTGCGATGAGTTGGGGAAACAGCGAGATGTAAAGCAGCACGTCAAAATAGTTTTTGGAAAGCTGCGCATCCCCGCGATATACGTCGAGCACGTAGCTCATGGCCTGAAACGTGAAAAACGAGATGCCGATGGGCAGCGCAATGCCGGGGAGCGGGAGGAAAAGCCCGAGCGCCCCGTTTACGCTTTCAATAAGAAAATCCGTATACTTGAAAAAGACGAGCGTGCCAAGGCTCCAGACTACGGCTGCGCCGCACCAGAAACGCCTTTGCGCGGGGAAGCGTTCCATGAAAAGGGCTGCGGCATAGTTTACGAGCGTGGTGAAAATCATCAGCAGCACGTAAACAGGTTCGCCCCATGCATAAAACAGCAGCGAGGCAACAAGAAGGAGCGCGTTGCTCCAACGGATGCTGCGCCGAAACAGCAGATTTACGAGAAACGCTGCCGGCAGGAACAGAAAAAAGAACGTAGGGGAGCTGAAAACCATGTCTCACTCCGTTTGCAATCAATAGCTGGGGGAATAGATGTAGATCGTGCCCACTGCATCGCCCAGGGGTTCAAACTGAATGCGCTCGGCCTCAATATCCTCCGGGTCGTTTGTGATGGAATAGGTGAGATAGCCGTCGTCAAAATAATCCGCGCCGTAAAGCTCCGTAACGGAGGAAAGCGCATCGCCCACCTTTGCGCCGCGCAGCGTGGCATAGGTGCCGTCCGTGAGGGTGATCATCTCGATGACGTCCTTGCCGCCTACCGGCACGGTGTTCACGGTGATGCCGGGATAGGTATAGGTTTTGTCCTTGCCGTCATAGACGCAGCTTACCATTTCGGAATATTCAAATCCATCGCCGAGCGCGGCAAGCAAGGCGGCGCTGTCCTCGCGCAGATAATACACTTTGCCGCCGATCTCAACGCCAAGGTCCTTTTCGGAAAACGCGCCGGTGGGCGCAGCGGGAGCCGGGGAGCCGCCGCAGGCCGCCACAATGCAGAGCATCAGCAGCACAGCAACGGAAAGAGAGAGGCTTTTTTGCAGTTTCATAGGGATGAAACCTCCTTTGTGATGATGGAAGATTCAGCGGCCGTTTTCGGGCAGCTGTTCGAGCGGCAGCATTGTGACGCGCGAAAGGTCGATGTCCGTGGTCATAAACTTTTTGCTGTTGGTGTCGGAAAAATGCCACCATTCGCTTTTGATGGTGTTGAAACCGCATTCGCTCATCACGCCGGTCATGTATTCAACATTGGCGGCCTGTTCCTCCGTCCAGGTTTTGCAGGTGCGTGCGGCTTCCTCGGTAAACGTATGCATGGGGGTGGGGAATTCAAGCACAAGGCCGGTCGCATCATCAATCAGCGCAATATCTACCGCACAGCCGCGGTTGTGGTTGGAAGCGGTGGTGGAAGGATCCGCGATCCAGTGCTTGTTCTGAACGATTTCAAAAAGCCGCCGCTGTGCGGAGAGAGGGCGGTAGGCATCGTAAATCTTAAGCGTATAGCCATCGGCTTTGAAGCGCTCATAGGCCTTCACAAGCTTTTTTGTCGTATCGCGCTGCAAAAGCGCAATGGAGCGGCCGTAGAGCGGTTCGCCTGTAACGTTGTTTTCCGTGTTGAAAAGCTGTTCATACTGCGCATCCGGCAGGTACAGCTTGAGATCCACCAACTCATTTTTGACCATGATGGGCGTAACGCCATCTGCCTCATATGCAGGAAGTCCGGTCGGGATGTCGATTTTTTGCCCGGTTTCAGGCGGGACATAGGCATAAAGCACCGTTTCTTCCGGCACGAGGTATTCTGCGTAACAATATGCCTCTGTGCCGTCCATAAGCTGCACGCGGCTGAATTCGCCCTCTGTGCCGAGGTAGTATGCGGTTTCCTCATATAGAAGTTGGCCGAGGATGTTTCCGCTGTCCGCTGCGGAAGGGGAAGAACGCACGTTAACCGTGCTGACGCGGACCTTGTAAAGCGGCCCGGGCGGCGGCGTTGGCGTTGGCGCCGGGGATGCGGTCGGCATGGGCGTTTCCTGCGGTTCCGGCGGCGCCGGCGTCAGGTCGATCGCCTCTGTGCCGGCGGGACCAGAGGGCATTTGGATGCCCGGCGTGCAGGCCGTGCAGAACAGCAGGAGCGCAAGAAGCAGCGCGGATAAGCGCATGGCGGAATCTCCTTTCACAATTTGGGTTGCCGGGGAAGGGGCGATCAATCCCCCGCTTCAACATCCGTTGGGTCGTAGCGTTTGCCGTTGCGGCTGGGCACCTCATCGCTTGTGGTGCCTTTGGGCGATCCGTTTACGATTTCAAGCACCGTGCCTTCCGGGCAGTTTTCGTAGATGAAGCGCGCGGCCTCAGTGACCATTCGGAGGCAGCCGCCCGTGGAGGACTTGCCGATGCCGAGCTCGCCGTCATAATACTTGGGCCACATATAGCCGTTGTTTTCCTCCCCGTAGAGCGGGGAATGGACATAAAGCCGGTTGTGATAACGCGTGGCGAACTGCACGAAGCCGCCGTCCGGGAATTCGTGCCAACGCTCGCGGTCGCCGCTCAAAGTGAAGGTGCCGGCGGGCGTTTTGTTGCCGCCATGGGCGATGCGATAGGTCTTATATACTTCGGAATACGCGCCACCCGCACCTTTTTTATAGATCGTGAGGGTGTAGGAGCCCTTTTCCACATAAAGATAATAGGGCAGATCGTCCCCTGCGGATGGAGCGGGCGTTTCAGAAGGCGCCTGCGTCTGCACAGGAGCCTCCGTTTGTGCGGGGGCTTCGGTCTTTTCCGGCGCGCTGGTTTGCACAGGCGGCGCAGTTTGCGTGGGCGCGGCCGTGATCGCGGGCGCTTCCGTGGGCATGGGTACGGATGGATTCGCTCCGGAAGGCGTGCCGAGGATAATCGGAGCAAGCGTGGCGGAAGGGGAGGGCAGAGCCGCGTTCTGGCCGGCTGTTTCCTCCGGAACGTCAATGTCGATCACGCCGTCGCCGGCAGCGACGGCCTCACGCGGCGCGCATGCGCCCATGGAGAGCATGAGCAGGCATGCGAGCAACGCGGAAAAAAAGCGAAGGTATTTCAAATTCAAGCCTCCTTGAAAAATGCGCCGTAATTTGTATAATAGTTTACTACAACCCGGCGGCGATGTCATCAGCCGAAAGAAAAAAGGCGGGGCGGAAGAAGAATGTTTACAAACGGCATGCGGAGCAGGGCTTTCCTCAGGAAAGCCCTGGAAAGCTCTGCTAGACTGTCGAAAAAGTCTCTCCGGGATTGTCAAGGGCCGCAGCCCTTGCCTTGCAATCGCGAGCGGCGACAGGTGCGGCGCGAGCGAAAAGCCTTGCCGCGCAAGGCTTTCTTTGCACGGAGCGCTGGCCGCGCCACCGGCGCAAGCGCGCCGTGAAATCCTCGATCAAGTGGCGCTGCCACTTGATCGACAGCCTCGCAGGGCTTTCCTTAGGCAAGCTCTGCGGAAACAAAGCGGAACCCGAGCGGCGCTGTATCCGCCGGGGCGAGCGTAAGCACGAGCGCGGCAAGTTCTCCTGCTTCCTCCGTGCCGGGCAGGCCGTACAGAAGCATACCGTAAACGACCAGAGAATCCCTCGTGCGCACGGCTTCATCCACGCGCAGCGCATATGCCGCGCGCGGGTGCACGGGAACGCGGTATACGCCATCGAGAAGAATTGTGCCGTCGCCCCATTCGGGAATATCCGTGGGGAATGCGCCGGAAAAATACTCCGCAAAGGATGCTTCATAGGATTCTGCGGGCACATCAAGCCAGGCTGTGCCTTCGTTCCCCGTGGTGAGCATGTGCGTCAGAAACGCGCTTGCAGCATATGCGGAAGGGGAACCATCCGAAAAACCTTCGTAATTCGGAGCACAGGCTGCCGCAATCGCTTCAAACGCCGGCAGCAGGGTTTCATATTCCGAAACGGAGATCGCTTCTCCCACACAATCCGGATAAAGGGCTGCGCGGGGAATGGAAAATGTGAGCGTACCGGCCGCTTCGGGTGCGAGCACGCCCGCCGGAATGAAAACATCGTATCCGGTCTGCGTTACCGCAAAACCGTTCATGAGGTCAAGCGCAAGGCGTACATCCTCCGGTGTTACGTCTCCGAAATAGGCGTCCGGGTCGAGATCAATCGCATTGTAAATCTGCTGCGCCACGAGTGCGTCCGGCTCATACTGCCCGGACACCGCAGCAAAGCTTTGTTCGCTGCCCGCAGCATCCAACACGAGCACGAACGGGATCGTTTCGCGTTCCGCACCATAGGAGACGGTCTCGAACAGGCGAATGCTCCAATAGCCTGCTGCGGAGGAAGCAGCAAACTCCACGGTTGTGCAAGGGGCGGGTTCGCCCTCCGCACGGTCGGCAAGCGGGAGGCGCTCTGTGCGCACGCGCTCGGTCAGTTCCTCTTCATATAGCGCAAGCGCCGCGTTGAGCGCCGCACAGTTTAACTCCTCCGGCATGAACACGGGCAGGGTGTAAGTGAGGATATAGTCCGCATCCGCATCGCCCGCGTCTTCCGGGAAATAAACGGTGTTTGTCCGGGAGCCATACCGGATGTCCGCAGACTCCGGCGTTTCACCGGGCGCCTCCGCACCGGGTGTTCCCGCACCGGGCTTGTCCGTCGCACCGGGCGCGTTTACAGCCCCGCCACAGCCGGCTGCCGAAAAAAGAAGCGCCGCAAGCAGAGCGGCAAGAAGCCTGTATTTCTTCATGGAAATTGACCTCCAAAGCAAAAAACGGTGAGATACATTCACAGTATCACAAGCAGTGGGGCAATTCAACTGAAAAGATTGTAAATCCTTCGGGGATGATGGCTGCAGATATGCGCTGAAAGATCGGTTCAGAAGGAAACACCATAAAAATATTCTATGGCGTTCCCGGTTGTGGAGATGAAAGGATGCGCTTGAGGTGAGAAAGATATCGTTTGGCTATGCGCGATGGCGTTTGCCCCTGAGGGGCGACCCACATGAACTCCCCGGTAATATGTGGCCGGGAAATGCGCGCATAATGCAACTCGTCAGTATTCTGTTGCGCATCCAGCACGGCAGCGGCGCAGGGAACAATGCTGAACGTCGGAATGCTTGCAAGCGCGTTTGTATAGGCAGCGCGATCGTTGAGAATCAATTCGTTTTCGGAAAACGGAAGATCGGGCAGGCATGTGCGAAAGAAGGAAGGCTTTCCCTGCTGCGCATAAAATATACGTCGCATGTTGTTCAGGTCTTTCGGTTCAATGACGGAGGGGCGCTTTTCAAACAGCGGGGAGCCTTTCCCGATAACAATTGCCGCCTCGCATGCTGCAAGTGGTTCTACATGGAGACGCAGTGCGGAAAGGTGAGACACAATGTTTGCGCGGGACTGTTGGTAAACATAAATGATGCCAATGCTGTATTCCAGATTGGAAACACCTTCGATTACGCGGTTTCGCATTCCTTCTTCATATTTGATTCGCTTCGGAGGAACCTGCATGCTGCCGCAGAGCGCAGAGATTGCTTCATCACCACGGCAAAACGCCATTGCCGCAATAGAAAGTGCAGCAGGCTTTTCAAAGCAGTTTTTATCGCAAAGGGTGGAAAGACTATCGAATTCCAGCAGAAGCGAGCGTGCGTGCTCAGCGAAATGGGATCCCTTTTCAGTCAGAACAACGCCGCGGTTGGTGCGTTTAAACAGATCATAGCCAAGCTCATCTTCCAACTGGCGGATGGCGATGGAGAGGCTTGGCTGCGAAAGGTGCAGCTCTGCGGCCGCGCGGGTGATGGAACGCGTGACGGCAATGGTAAGAAAGTAGCGGAGTTGGTCAATGCTCATGAGGATACCTCGTCTACAAGTAAAGCCGTTCGATTGCAGAAAAGCCAATGCTTTTATAAAAATATTATATTATGGACTCGAGTGCGTCAAGTGCTATAATTCTTCTGTAAAAAGAGCATAAGAGAATGAAATAATGGTTGCAAGGTAAGCTATTCAATTTTTTTGTCCGGCAAATGGAAAATGTCGGATAAGAATGATAAAAAACGGAGGAAGGAAAATGGAAAAAGTAAAGAAGGCCGCGGCACATCTCAAACGTGAGATTGGCCTGTTCGGCGGTGTCAGCCTTGTTGCTGGCATGACGATTGGCTCGGGTATCTACTACCTCGGAAGCTATGTGTTGGAACGCGCAAACATGAGCATGGGCATGGCGCTGCTGTGCTGGATCATCGGCGGCGTGATCTCTATCCTCGGCGGCTTGTGCTTCGCCGAGCTTGGCGCGGAAATGCCGGTTACGGGCGGCATGACGACCTACCTGAGCAAGGCGTATCATCCCTGTGTAGGCTTTATCAACGGATTCAGCGGCTTTTTGCTGACGGGCTCCGGCTCTATCGCTGCGCTGGCGCTCGCGTGCGTCACTCCGTTCCAAGAGGAATTTGTGCTGAGCGACATTTGGGTCAAAATCATCGCAATCGCTATTATCTGCATCTTTACCGCCATCAACCTCTATGGTGTAAAGCATGCATCGAGCTTCCAGAACTTCTCGATGGTAGTGCGCGTTATCCCGCTGATTCTTATCATCTTCATCGGCATCTTCTTTGGAAAAGAAACGCCGAACCTCAACCCCGGTACCGCCATTCAGGAGGGCACCTCCTTCACCGGAGTGATCTCCATGATCGCATTTGCAACGTTTGCAAGCCTCTGGGCCTATGAAGGCTGGACAAACCTCAACACCGTGGCCGGCGAGATGAAGAACCCACGCAAGCATCTGCCGCTTGCGATCATCATTTCCATGGGCTTCATCACCCTTGTTTACACGCTCTTCAACCTTGCGATTTACCGCGTTATCCCCAGCGAGGAAGTGAACTCCATGATTGCGAACGGCAACCTTTATCTTGGGACGGAAACTGCCTACCGCATCATGGGCAACTTCGGCAAGTGGATCGTGATGATCGGCATGTGCATCGGCATCATCGGCACGGTCAACGGCGACTGCCTCGTATTCCCGCGCACGTATTATGCGATGGCACGCGGCGGCTATTTCTGGAAGAAATTCGGCGAGCTGAACAGCCACAGTGTCCCGGGCTTCTCCATCTTGATGTCCTCTGCGATTTCCATCGTGCTGGTCGTGTTCAACAGCCTACAGCAGCTGACGGACCTTCTCATCACCACGAGCGCGTTGCTCAATCTGCTTGCGGTTATTGCGGTGCTGATTTTCCGCAAAAAGTATCCGGATATGAAGCGGCCGTACAAGGTATGGGGCGGTGTGCCGGTCATCGTGCTGACGATCCTGTTCTTCGTGGTGCTGCTTGTCAACCAGTTCGTGTCGGATATCCGCAGCTCTCTCATCGGCTTTGCCATCCCGGTGCTCTGTGTTCCCGTGTACTTCTATTTCCGTAAGAAGAACGGCGGTGTGGAATACAACAACGACGAGTTGGAGGAGCTGGAATAAACCATGGCGCGCAGATTGGATAAGGATTTCATTTTGCAGCGGCTTAGCCGCGTGCCCGGCGACGTCGGGTTCTATTTTAAAGACCTTACTACGGGGGAAGAGCTTGGCCGCAACGAGAACGAAATGTTCCAGGCGGCAAGCGTCATCAAGCTGCCCATGTTCGCCGTGGTTGCAAAGTTTGTTGCAGAAGGAAAGGCGTCCTGGGAAGACAGGCTCGTTGCGCACAATGAAGAGCGCGTGCCGCCCTGCGGCGCGCTGTGGTTCTTCGAGGACGAGCCTTCCGTGAGCCTGAGGACGCTCTGCGGACTGATGATCACCATCAGCGACAACATGGCCACCAACATGCTTATGCGCCATTTCGGCATCGAAACGTTCAACCGGGAATTCCGGGAGATCGGCCTTGAAAATACGCACATTGAGCGGCTGCTGTTTGACAGCGCCGCAGGTGCGCAGGGCAAGCAGAACAAGATCGTCCCGCGGGAGATGGGCTGCCTACTCGAGCGTGTTTACCGTCATTCGTTCGTGAATGAGACGGTTTCCAAATGCATCGAGGATACGCTGCTTGAGCAACAGATCAACCATAAGATCCCCGGCTACCTGCGGGGCGAGGTGGATGTTGCGCACAAGACGGGCGAGGATGACGGCATCACCAATGATGTAGGTATCGTCTATGCGCGGGAACCCTTCGTAATCTGCTTTGCCAACAACCACACGGATGTGCCGGAGGCGGAGCGCGCCATGCGGGAGATATCCCTTGCCCTTGCGGACATTCCCGCATGGAAGGCGGAATAAGCAAAACAGAAAAACGGCCCGGCAGAAGGCCGGAACTTCAAAGCCCGCAGGGCGGCTCGGCCGCCCTGCGGGCCTATAACCATTTATGGGCTAAACGTCAATCGGCGGAGTGCCGCATATGGCGAGCTTACATCTGGTGCTTTCCATATTCAAACGTTTTTTTACACAAGTATCGCATCATTTGCTCATAGGCATTTATTATTATCATTATATCGGGATGATCGCCGTCTTCGTTTCCATTGATTGCCTTTGACAAGCGAATACGCGCATCAAAGATTGATTCATATAAGCTCCAACATTCCCTCCCTTCCTCGAATTCGCTTGGATAGTTTGGATCGGCTTCTTCCAACATGCCGTTCATCGATTCATATATCCTGTCAAATTCCATTTGTTCCACCTCCAATGCCATTTTGATGGAAAACACATCAAAAGTCAATGGGGATTCTCATGCCAGCCCATAATATTTCCATGAAATATGAGCGGATAAAAGCATTGCGGGAAGACCGCGACCTGAAGCAACACGAAGTTGCGGAATATCTCCGCATTGCGCGCAGCACATATAGCGGCTACGAAAACGCATGGAGTGACATCCCGACGGAGATTCTTATCGCACTGGCGCGGTATTATGGCGTTTCGGCGGATTATTTGCTTGGCATGACGGATGAAACGAAGCCTTACCCGCCCGCAAAAAAGCGGTGAAGAGCATGGCACAGCGCAAACCGTGCCATATGCGTTTGATGATGAAACCTATGAAAGATAGCGCCGGAGCTCCTCGCCTGTGAACTGCTCCCCGCAGCGGCGGAGCTCGCCCAGCACGCGCGCCATTCCGTATTCTGAAAGGAACCAGTTCTCTTTTGTGATGCCGAAGCCGTCGCAGGGAATCACGCGGAACCGTGTATCCGGGAACGCGAGCTGATAACACATAAGGCAGCGCCGGGCATGGAATGCCTTGCAGACCAACAGCGCACGCTTGGGCGAAATGCAGAGCGCATCCGCCGCTTCCCTTGCGAATTGTGCATTCTGCTTGGTGTATCCAGAACGGTTTTCTCCTGCAATCGCATACTCCGGTATGCCTGCACGCAACAGCACATCCCGATAAAAATCATATTCCGTCTTGTAATCCTTATTGTAAATATCCCGCTTGGTACGCGGCCCGGGAAAGCTGCCTCTTTTAATGCTTACCCCGCCGCCGATAAACACAAGAGGCGCATATCCGTTTTTCCAGAGCTCTGCCGCAAGCTCCGGAAGCTCCGGCAATGAACCCCCAACGACGAAAATTGCGTCCGCCTGCTCCGGTTCATCCGAAATGAAAATGAAATTACCGATGTCGGTCAGCGTATGATGCATTAACCCACAGCTCCTGATTTGAAACATGATAAAGCATGGGGGCGCTTGCGCACCCCCCACATCCCGTTACTGCTCAAAGTTGAACTCGTCTTTGTTGCGCTCAATGAACAGGCCGAACACTGCGTCAAGAACGGCCGGGTCATCCACGCCCTGAAGCATATCCTCTTCGTCCTCCTCGCCGGAGGCGAGCACTTCGAGGATCACCGCATCCACTACGTCCGATTCATCGTCCACCGGGAGGAGCACGGCGTATTCGCCGCCTTCGTAAGGCACGACGTCCAGAATCTCAAAATCAACCTCAACGCCGTCCTCATCGGTCAGTGTCACGACGTTTTCAAATTCGTTCATGGTTCCCTCTCGCTTATGCTTTGCCGTTGCAGCCGAGCACATCCACAATTTTGTGGGCGACCATCTGCTTGATGGCCTCGCGTGCGGGCTTGAGGTACTGGCGCGGGTCGAAATGGCTCGGGTTTTCCGCAAGGTATTTGCGGATGGTGCCGGTCATCGCAAGGCGCAGGTCGGAATCGATGTTGATCTTGCAGACGGCCATCGCCGCAGCCTGGCGGAGCATATCCTCCGGCACGCCGATCGCGTCCGGCATGTTGCCGCCGTAGGCGTTGATCATCTCCACAAATTCCGGGATCACGCTGCTTGCGCCGTGAAGCACGATCGGGAAACCGGGCAGGCGCTTCTGTACGGCTTCGAGAATATCGAAGCGAAGCTGCGGCTTCGTGCCGGGCTTGAACTTATACGCGCCGTGGCTTGTGCCGATGGCGATTGCAAGGGAATCCACGCCCGTGCGGGTCACAAAATCATAAACCTGATCGGGATCGGTGTAGCTGCCTTCGCCGGCCGCCACCTTGACCTCATCCTCAACGCCTTCAAGCCGTCCGAGCTCGCCCTCCACGACCACGCCGTGATCGTGCGCATATTCAACCACCTTTTTGGTGAGCGCAACGTTTTCTTCGTAAGAATGGTGGCTGCCGTCGATCATCACGGAGGTGAAGCCGCCGTCGATACAGCTCTTGCAGATGTCAAACCCGTCGCCGTGGTCAAGGTGCAGGCAGATGGGCAGGCCTGTCTCAAGGACGGCCGCCTCCACGAGCTTCATCAGATAAGTATGGTTGGCGTACTTGCGCGCGCCGGCGGAAACCTGAAGGATCAGCGGTGCGCTGAGCTCCTTCGCCGCCTCGGTGATGCCCTGAACGATCTCCATGTTGTTGACGTTGAACGCGCCGATGGCATAACCGCCCTCGTATGCTTTTTTGAACATTTCGGTGCTGGTGACAAGTGGCATATAATACTCTCCTTTAAAAATAATTCGGCCTCTGCGCTGCCGCACACATATCTAACTTTATTATACCGCGTTTGCCCCGGGTTTCAACACCGGGGCGGCATATTTTGCTAAGCTGATTGTGATATGGAGAGAAAGCGGGTATAATTACCAATAGCGACAGTACAGAAAGCAGAATCCATCTGCCGAAAGGAATTTCATACCATGAGAAAGCTTCTTTCCCTGATCGTCCCCGTGTTCAACGAGGAGGACGTGATCGACGTTTCCTTTGCGCGCATGGATGCGGCAATGCGCGCGCTTCCCTATGAATACGAGATCATCTATGTCAACGATGGCAGCCGGGATACCACCATGGCGCATCTGCGCAGCATCGCGGTGGAAAACCCGCAGGTGAGGGTGCTTTCCTTCTCCCGCAACTTCGGCCATCAGCTTGCCGTCACGGCCGGCATGGATGCGGCGCGCGGCGATGCGCTTGTGATCATCGATGTGGATTTGCAGGATCCGCCGGAGATTATCGCGGAGCTTGTGAAGGCATGGGAAAACGGCGCGGACATCGCGTACGGCAAGCGCCTGAAGCGCGAGGGGGAAACCATCTTCAAAAAGTTCACCGCATTTTGCTATTACCGGCTGCTCAGCGCCATGAGCGCCTATCCGATCCCGCTTGACACGGGGGATTTCCGCCTGCTGGACCGCAAGGTGGCAGATGTGTTCCTGCGCATGCGGGAACATAACCGCTTTCTGCGCGGCATGAGCGGTTGGATGGGCTTTACGGCGGTGCCGGTGGAGTATGTGCGCCACGAGCGCTATGCGGGCAGCACGAAGTACACCCTCAAAAAGATGCTCAAACTCGCCTTTGACGGGATCATCGGCTTTTCGGACAGGCCGCTTACGCTTGTGGGCTGGCTGGGCGGCGCGGTGTGCGCTCTTTCGCTTGCAGGCTTCGTCGCGCTCATCATATGTGCGGCGACCGTCGGCTGTGCGCCCTGGCTTTGGGCGGTGTGCGGCCTTGCGCTGCTCAACGGCGCGGTCCTCGTTGCCCTTGGCGTGCAGGGCGCGTACATGAACCGTATGTATGATGAACTCAAGGGCCGCCCGCTCTACATCCTTGCCGAAAGCATCAATATACAAAAGGAGTGATTTGCATATGACGGACCCGCGCATCGAAACCCTGGCGAAAAACCTGATCGGCTTCTCCTGCAACGTGCAGAGGGGTGAAAACGTGCTCATTGAAACCTATGGCGATTGCGACGCACTTTTGCTTGCGCTCATCCGCGAAACGTACGCTGCGGAGGCAAACCCGTTCGTTTGGCGGCGGGACAACGCCGTACAGCGCGCGATTGCGATGGGCGCTGCGGATGCGCAGCTTGACCTGATGGCGCGTGTGGACAAGGAATTGATGGAAAACATGCAGGCGTACATCGGCATCCGCGGCGGCAACAACAACGCCGAGATGAGCGATGTGCCCACGGCGCAGCGCGAACGCATGAGCCGCCGCTATTCCAACCCTGTGCACAGCGAGATCCGCGTGCCGAAAACGAAGTGGTGCGTGATGCGCTATCCTTCGCCCGGCATGGCGCAGATGGCGAATCTGTCCACCGAAGCGTTTGAGGATTACTACTTCAACGTCTGCAACCTGGACTATTCCAAAATGGACCGCGCAATGGACCCGCTCAAAGCGCTGATGGAAAAAACGGACATGGTGCGCATCGTGGGGCCGGGGACAGACCTTTCCTTTTCCATCAAAGGCCTGCCGGCGATCAAGTGCGCGGGCGAATGCAATATCCCGGATGGCGAACTCTTTACCGCTCCGGTGCAGGGCAGCATCAACGGCGTGCTCTCCTACAATACGCCGTCGGTGTTTGAAGGCTTCACGTTTGAAAACATTGCGCTCACGTTTGAAAACGGGCGCATCGTGAAGGCGGACGCGAACGACGCAGAGCGCATCAATAAGATTTTTGACCGCGATGAAGGCGCGCGCAGCGTGGGCGAATTCGCAATCGGCGTGAACCCGTACATCACAGCGCCCATGAAGGACACGCTCTTTGACGAGAAGATCGCGGGCAGCTTTCACTTCACGCCCGGCCGTTGCTATGACGATTGCGACAACGGCAACCGCTCCGGCATCCATTGGGACCTCGTGTGCATCCAAACGCCGGAATACGGCGGCGGAGAGATGTATTTCGACGGCGTGCTCGTCCGCAGGGACGGCCGCTTTGTGCTGCCGGAGCTTTCCGCGCTGAACCCTGAGAATCTGAAGTAAACGGATGGGGCGCTTTCTGAAAGGGGGAAGCGCCCGACTTTGTTTGTTTTTTATATAACGATCGCTTATAGGCTTCTTCCCAATTATAGGAAAAATGCAGGATGAGGAAAAATGCGTTGCATATTTCCGGTGTTCTGTTTAATATTAAGAAGGAAATGCAGGTGACGGAGCCCGCGGCAGAGCCGCGGACTTTGCATAGATTTTAAACGGTTTATCATAATTTTTAGGAGGAATGAGAAAATGACAATTAAAGTTGGCATCAACGGCTTTGGCCGGATTGGCCGCCTGGTGCTGCGCGCGGCGGCAGACAACCCGGAAATCGACATTGTGGGCATTAACGATCCTTTTATCGACCTGGACTATATGGTCTATATGACCAAGTACGATACCGTGCACGGCGCGTTCCGTGGCGAAGTGGAAGCGCGGAACGGCAAGCTTGTTGTGAATGGAAAAGATATTGCGGTCTATGCGATCATGGATGCGTGCGATATCCCGTGGCACGCGTGCGGCGCGGAATACATCGTGGAATCCACCGGCATTAACACCACCACCTTAAAGTCCTCCCAGCACTTTAAGGGCGGCGCGAAGAAGGTCGTCATTTCCGCACCTTCCTCCGATGCGCCGATGTTCGTGATGGGCGTGAACCAAAACGCGTACACGAAGGACATGAACGTTGTCTCCAACGCAAGCTGCACAACCAACTGCCTTGCGCCGCTTGCCAAGGTCATTCACGACAACTTCGGCATCGTTGAGGGCCTGATGACAACGGTGCATTCCATCACCGCAACACAGAAGACCGTTGACGGCCCATCCAAGAAGGATTGGCGCGGCGGCCGCGCGGCGGCGCACAACATTATCCCGAGCTCTACCGGTGCTGCAAAGGCTGTGGGCAAGGTCATTCCGTCCCTCAACGGCAAGCTGACCGGCATGAGCCTGCGCGTGCCCACGCCGGATGTTTCCGTTGTGGATTTGACCTGCCGCCTTGAGAAGGGCGCAAGCTATGATGAAATCAAGGCCGTGATGAAGGCGGCTTCCGAATCCCCGGAATGGAAGGGCATCATCGGCTACACGGAGGATTCCGTTGTTTCTTCCGACTTTTACACCGATCCTCGCACCTCCATTTTCGATGCGGGTGCAGGCATCAGCCTGAACGAGCATTTTGTAAAGCTCGTCGCCTGGTATGACAACGAGTGGGGTTATTCCAACAAGGTGCTTGATCTCATCGCCCATATGGCAAAGGTGGATGCGGAGTAACATCGGAGAAAAGAATTATTATACAATTTAAGACATAGATATGCGGGAACCTGCAGCTTGCAAGCACCCGCTTCTTGTTATGCATTGCACAAACAAAATCCCGCCCAAAGGGTTGTGTTAAAAAAATATCATAAGCGATAATTTTATAAAACAGTGTTGACATAAGCATATATTATGCTATAATCCCGACTTGGGGAGGATAGGATATCCTCCTGAACTATGAAAAATATAAGTCAATCGGGAGGATATGCAGGCATGGCTGTCAAGGTTGGCATCAACGGATTTGGCCGCATCGGGAGAACGGTTTTGCGCATCGCGGCGGAGCGGCCGGATGAAATCGAGCTTTGCGGGATCAATCTGCGCAAGGCGGATCTGGATTACATGGTCTACCTGATGAAGTATGATTCCGTGTTCGGGCGGTTTCCGGGCGAAATCGAAGAAAGCGGGAATGGCATCCGCATCAACGGGCATGCGGTGGCTGTGTTTGGTGAAAGCAATGTTGCGGACATCCCCTGGGACGCCTGCGGCGCGGAATACATCGTGGAATCCACCGGCCAATTCAACACCACGGAGCTTGCCTCCGGCCACCTTGTGCATGGCGCGAAGAAGGTCGTTCTTTCCGCGCCTGCGAAGGATACCCAAACGCCGACCTATGTGATGGGCGTGAACCACACCGAATATGACCCGAAGCATAACGTGGTTTCCAACGCAAGCTGCACAACCAACTGCCTTGCGCCCCTTGCGAAGATCATCCACGACAATTTCGGCATCACGCAGGGGCTGATGTCCACCATCCATTCTGCAACCTCCAAGCAGAAGCCGGTCGACAACCGTGCCGGGCGCGACTACCGCACCGGCCGCTCCGTGTTCAACAACATCATCCCTTCCACCACCGGCGCAGCCAAGGCGGTTGGGCTTGTGATGCCGGAGCTCAAGGGGAAGCTCACGGGCATGAGCTTCCGCGTGCCGACGAACGACGTTTCCGTCGTTGACCTGACGGCGCGCCTCAGCCGCCCGACAACGTACGCGGAGATTTGCGCTACGATCGAGGAGGCCTCCCGCACCACGATGAAGGGCATCGTCACCTTCACGAAGGACGAGGTCGTATCCACCGACATGAAGGGCGAGAGCCACACCTGCATCTTCGATGAAAACGCGGGCATCATGCTGGACAGCGATTTTGTGAAACTCATTGCCTGGTATGACAACGAGTGGGGCTATTCCTGCAAGGTGCTGGATTTGATCCAGTACATGGCGCAGGTGGATGAATAACTGCCAATCATATAAGAATTCCAACAGGCTCCCTCAAAAGGGAGTCTTTTGTGTAAGGCTATCTTTCACATTGCACTGGAATTACTTCAGCCTGTATTCCATCCTGCGTACGCGGTCGGTCATGCCGCCGCATGTGCTGGTACAGCTGATCGAACAGGAAACGGAAGCGTTGGCAGATGGCGCGGGACAGCAGGGATGAAATATGTTACAATACCCCAAAACAAAGAATGGAGCATATACGGATGAAGATTACAGTGCTGGATGGATTTCTCGTCAACCCCGGGGACATCTCCTGGGAGCCAATTGCAGGGCAGGGCGAATTCGTGCTGTATGAGGCCACGGAGCCGGATGAAGTGATCGCTCACATCGGCAACGCTGAAGCGGTGTTTGTCAACCGCTGCACCATCGGCGCGGCGGCGATGGACGCCTGCCCGGATCTGCGGTTCATCAACACGTTTGCAACCGGCTTTAATATGATCGACATCGCGGCGGCAAAGGAGCGGGGCATCACCGTGTGCAACGTTCCCGCATACAGCACGCACGCCGTGGCACAGATGGCGGCGGCGCTGCTGCTGCAAATTGCCTGCAATACGGCGCTGTTCGACCATTATGTGAAAACATGTGGCTGGGTAGAGACGGCAGACCGCGCGTTGACCGCGATCCCGCATATGGAGCTTGCGGGAAAGACCATCGGCATCATCGGCCTTGGGGACATCGGCGGAAACATGGCGCGGATTGCGCAGGCGCTCGGCATGCAGGTGCTTGCATATCGGCGGCATCCGGATGCGGCGCTTGAAAACGAGCATCTGCATTTCGTTTCATTGGAGGAACTGTACGCACGTTCAGACGTCATCAGCATCCATTGCCCGCTGAACGATGAAAGCCGCGGCATGATCGGCGAAGCGGCCATTGCAAGGATGCGGGACGGCGCGATCCTGATCAACACGGCGCGCGGCGCGATCCTGGATGACGCGGCTGTGGTGCGCGCGCTCAATTCCGGCAAGCTTTATGCCGTTGGCGCGGACGTATTTGCGCCCGAGCCCTGCGGGGAAGATCACCCGCTTGCTACGCATCCGCGCTGTGTCGCCACGCCGCATGTGGGCTGGGCGCCGCGCGAAACGCGGGAGCGCGTGATCCGCTATTGCGCGGAAAACCTTGCGGCCTGGCGTGCAGGCAAGCCGCAGAACCGGGTCGTATAAACCAAAAATGCAGCCTTCCGGTTTTTGCCGGAAGGCTGTTTTGCGTTTTGGCGGCATTCTGTTCAAATCGCCAGCACAAGGCCGAAAAGCGCCGCAGCGAGCGCCGGAATGGAAACGGCAGCCCCATAGCGGAGGAAGCGGCCGAAGCCGAGCTTCACACCATGGTTTTTGAGCATCCCTGTCCACATGATGCCCGCAAGCGCGCCAAGGGGCGTGAAAAATGCGCCGAGGTTGGAGCCGATCACGGAAGCATAAAGCGCAGCGGTGTGCGCCGCGCTTGGCAGATCGGAAACAACCGAAGAGAACAGCACGCTCATGGGAATGTTGTTGATGAGGTTTGCCGCAAGGAAGGAGGACACGCCATAGCTTGCAACCGGGTGCGCGCTGCCGAGGAAGGCGCCGATGCTGCGGGTGAAGCCATACTTATCGAGCGCAAGCACCAGCACGAACATGGAAAGGATGAAGGGGACGATCTCCCACGGCGCGGCGTGAAATGCATCGCGCAACAACGAAAGCCCGCGCCCGCGGCGCAGCAGGTAGGCTCCCGAGAGCAGGAACAGGCTGCAAAAGAACGCGAAGCAGATGAGCCACATCGGCAGGTCCAAATAAGAAGAAAAAAGCAGCAGCACGATGCACAGCGCAAGATGTACGACCCCGAGCCGCACGAGCACGGGATCCTCCGGCGCTTTTTCCAGAACGGAGTGGGAAAGCTCGCCGCGCAGCTTTCTGCGGAACAGCAGGTACAGCATGCCGAAGGAGGCGAAGCCCGCAAACAGCGTGGGCAGCAGCATCACGGCAGTGTATCCAAGGAAGGAAACGTTTGCCGCCGTCGCAAGGTAGATGTTCGTAGGGTTGCCGATCATGAGCGCCATGCTCCAGGTGTTTTCGGCGACAAATTCGCATATAAGGTAAGGGGTGGGGGCAATTTTGGCATCCCGCGCGAAATAGCAGATGAACGGTGTAAACGTGAGCACGATGATGTCGTTGGAGGTAAACACCGTCAGCACGGATACAAGCGCATAGAGCAGCACGAACAGCTGCAGTTGGCTTGCATTCTGGCGCTGCAACACGGCGGTGGCCAAATGGCGGAAGAACCCTGCGCAGTCCAAAAAGATGGAGATCAATGTCATCGAAAGGAACAGCACAAGGATTTTAAGCGGGTTGATGCTGCTTTGCGCGGTAAGCCCTGTGAACACCTCCCGCGGGGAGAGCGTGCCGCAAAGCATCAGAACGGCAGCGCCGAGAAACGGAACAACCCAGAAGATATTCACGTTGTGCCCCTTGACCCGCACCGAGGGCTTCACGAGCACAACGGTGACAAGCGCCGCGCAGGTCATTGGGGAAACAGCAGCCACAAGGTTCATACCAATCGCCTCCCGTGCAAAAACGCACACGAGCGGTATTATAGCACTGTGCGCGGGCGGGCGCAATGGGGATGCGTTTCAAACGATATGCGTTCCTGTAAACCGGGAGGGGGAAGATAGCGTTTGACGCCACGTAGGACAATATGGTAATCTTTAATTACAATCCTTTGCTTCAAGAAATATCAATTAAAGAAAAACAAACGCATAAATTCAACGGAGGTGCAGCGAAATGGACGAAATGCATGAAAAGAACATCCGAGAAGCCGCCGAAGAAACCACGCCGGCCCAATGCATTTGGGGCGCGCTGATCTTCAGTGCGGCGGCTGGCGTGCTGAATGTGCTTGCGATGTTTTTTGATTGGGATGTGCGTACCGTCACGCTCTCATGCGCCCTGCTCAGCGCGGTATTCGCGGTGCGTGCGCTCGTGCTGCTGCGCAACAAGAATAAAACGCGGGAGGCGGAGGGCGGCTCGGCTGCGGAGAAAGAATAAACAGCCCTTTCCCTTGACTTTCCCCCGCACTTCCGCTATAATCCTTGCAGTATCGGAACTTGGGCGAAGAAGCGGAACAGTAGGGAACGAGCCACCAAAAGAGAGCTGCCGGGCGGTGCAAGGCAGCGGGGCGGAATCCCGAAGCTCGCCGCGGAGCCTCCGGCGCTGAACCAAAGAGTAGGCGCGGCGCATCCCTGCGTTATGGGGCATGAGTGGGCGCGCCTGCGCCAACGGGAGTGGTACCGCGGCCAATGGCCGTCTCTTGGATGCAAGAGGCGGCTTTTTATTTTATGAAAAGCGAAGATAAATTGGAGGAAGCAACATATGTCACAACGGTATGACCATGACGCCGTGGAGGCGAAATGGCAAAAGAAATGGGAGGAAGCGCGCTGCTTTGAGGCGAGCGAGGATCATTCCAAGCCGAAGTTTTACGGCCTCATCGAGTTCCCGTATCCCTCCGGGCAGGGGCTGCACGTCGGCCACCCGCTGAGCAACACGGCAATCGATATCATCTGCCGCAAGCGCCGTATGGAGGGCTATAACGTCCTCTTCCCGATGGGCTATGACGCGTTTGGCCTGCCCACGGAGAATTACGCCATCAAAACGGGCATTCACCCCGCAAAGGTCACGGAGCAGAACATCGCCCGCTTCCGCAGCCAGCTCAAGCGCCTCGGCTTCTCGTTTGACTGGTCGCGCGAGGTGAACACCACCGACCCCGGCTATTATAAATGGACGCAGTGGATATTCCTGAAGCTCTTTGAGCACGGCCTTGCCTATAAGGCGGAGATCCCGATCAACTTCTGCACCTCCTGCAAGGTCGGCCTTGCGAACGAGGAGGTTGTGGACGGGCATTGCGAGCGCTGCGGCGGCGAGGTTGTGCAGAAGGTGCGCAGCCAGTGGATGCTGCGCATCACGGCCTATGCCCAGCGCCTGATCGACGACCTTGATGCCGTGGATTTCATCGAGCGCGTCAAAACGCAGCAGCGCAACTGGATCGGCAGGAGCGAGGGCGCGGAGGTTGATTTTGCGCTCGCCGGCACGGAAGACAAACTGCGCGTGTTCACCACCCGCTGCGATACGCTTTTCGGCGCAACGTACATGGTTATGTCGCCGGAGCATCCGTATATTGAAAAGTATCGGGACCGCATTGAAAACTGGGCGGAAGTGCAGGCCTACCGTGAGGCAGCCGCGCGCAAGAGCGATTTTGAGCGCAGCGAGCTGACCAAGGAAAAGACAGGCGTGCCGCTCAAGGGGCTAAACGCCGTCAACCCGGCCACGGGCAGGGAAATCCCGGTCTGGATTTCCGATTATGTGCTCATGACCTACGGCACGGGCGCGATCATGGCCGTGCCTGCGCACGATACGCGCGACTATGCGTTTGCAAAGGCGTTCAACCTGCCGATCATCGAGGTTGTAGCAGGCGGCGACGTGGAAAAGGAAGCGTTTACCGATTGCGAAACCGGCAGGATGGTCAACTCCGGGTTCCTGAACGGCCTTGAGGTGGAGCAGGCCAAGGAGAAGATGATCGCTTGGCTGGAGGAGCAGGGCATCGGCGCGCGGAAGGTGAATTACAAGCTGCGCGACTGGGTGTTCAGCCGCCAGCGTTACTGGGGCGAACCTATCCCGCTCGTACACTGCGAGAAGTGCGGCTGGGTGCCGCTGCCGGAAAGCGAGCTGCCGCTCGTGCTGCCGGAGATCGACGATTACACGCCCTCGGACGACGGCTCTTCTGCGCTTTCCCGCGCAAAGGAGTGGATTCACACCACCTGCCCCAAGTGCGGTGGTCCGGCCGAGCGCGAAACGGATACCATGCCCAACTGGGCCGGTTCCAGCTGGTACTTCCTGCGCTATTGCGACCCGCATAACGACAAGGAATTCGCAAGCCGGGAGGCGCTCGATTACTGGATGCCTGTGGATTGGTACAACGGCGGCATGGAGCACACCACGCTGCACGTGCTGTATTCCCGCTTCTGGCACAAGTTCCTGTATGACATTGGCCTTGTGCCCACACCCGAACCGTATCAGAAGCGCACGAGCCACGGCATGATCCTTGGCGAGAATGGCGAGAAAATGTCCAAGTCCCGCGGCAATGTCATCAATCCGGATGACATCGTGGCGGAAATGGGCGCGGACTCCTTCCGCCTGTATGAGATGTTCATGGGCGCGTTCGATCAGCCCAAGCCCTGGAGCACGACCTCCGCGCGCGGATGCCGCCGCTTTCTCGATCGAGTATGGCGTTTGCAGGATATGCTTTCCGCCGAATCCGGCGTGCGGGATGACCTTAAGGCGTCTTTGCACGGCATGATCAAGAAGGTCAGCGAGGATTACGAGGCAATGAAGTACAACACCGCCATCGCTGCGATGATGAGCTTTGTCAACGATGTGTACGCCAAGGGCGATATCACAAAAGAAGAGTTCCATGCGTTGCTCACGCTCCTCAACCCCGTTGCGCCGCACATTACGGAGGAACTCAACGAGCTGCTGGGCTATGAAACGCCGCTGTATGCCTCCACCTGGCCGAAGTGGGATGAAGCTGCGCTCGTGGCTTCCACCGTTGAACTCGGTGTGCAGGTGAACGGTAAGGTGCGTGCCCGCGTGACCGTGCCCGCCGGCCTTTCCAAGGAGGAGACTGAGACGCAGGTGCTTGCGGCGCCGGAGGTACAGCCCTGGATTGAAGGGAAAACCGTGCGCAAGGTGATCGCGGTCAAGAACATCGTGAACATCGTTGTGGCATAACGAAAAGAACATCCGACGGGAGGACGCCCTGTTTTCAGGGCGTCCTCATTTTGATTATTATAAATGATATATAATTGCCAATAGGGTTTACAGGAGAAAAAACAGAGGTATAATAAAAAGAAAGGAGCAAAAAGCTATGAAAAAGGCCATTTCTTTGTTTCTTGCCATGTGTTTTGGCGTTTGTTTCTGCCTTTCGGCTTCCGCACAGAGTTCAGGAAATTATATATGTGGAGCGATAGAAACTCCAAACGGAATACCGGCAGATGAAAGCGGCCCGCAGGAACGGGGGAGCTATGTTCCGGATGAATATTCGCCCCTTCCGTTGGAAGCGCGCGCAAAAATAAGTAGCTCGGTATTCACGGATAACTTTTTCAAAACAAGTACGGGCGAAGTATATACAACCTTTAACGGGACGATTGTAGACGCTCTAGGAAACCCTTCAACCGCAGATACTTCGGTAACGATTGCGCTGTACAAGTACCCGGAAGGAACACTTGTTCAATCGCACACATATGGAAGCGCTACGCAGTGGTCAAACCGCATATTGAAGTGGAATGGCCTGGAAAGGACTTACAACTATTACATCAAAATATCAAAACCGTTTGTGCTGGGCACTTTCCTTGATTTCACGCTTGGCGTTTCCCAGTATCCATAAATAAGGTTTCCCAAATTGTTGCGAGAGGAACTATAAGAATATGATAACCGAAATGGAAAGCATGGGAGAGCAGGTTCAACTGCCTTATTGCAAAAAACAACGCTTCCTTGCAAAAGGGATCAGTTTGCACGGCCTGCGGGTGACTGCGGCGATTGCGATTGCGCTATGGGTGGTGGATCGCCGGTTTTCGACACTCCTTGCTGGAGACAGCGGCGGCGTACCGCTTTTGACCGCGCTTTCGTGGATCGCACCGACGCTTTTGATGTTCATTACGGTGGAAGAACTGCGCCTTGCGGAAAATAAGGTACGCTATGTGATGCGGCTGTTGGTGTGCGCTGTGCTGTGCGGGTTGGTTGTGCTGGGGACGAACCTTTTCTTTGATTCAAGGTTTGGCGCATATTGGCCTGCCAATTTCCTTTACGACCTTTTTTATGCCGCAGTCCTTGGTCTTGCGCTGGAGAGCCTTGTGCGGTGGAATGAGATCTCCGGGAAGGAAAAATTCATTCATTTGGCAATGCTCTTTGCCGTGGTAGTAATTGTTGCGCTGTGGCAAAGAGCCCTGGAAATGCTGCACCCGAAGCTGTATGCGGGCGTCCGCATGTTTCGGGCGGACAGTGTGACAAACTTTCTGTGGAATTCTGTGTTTCCTACCGCACACAGGACGGAATATCAGGGCGCATTCATTATCCTGGGCGCTTTGTGGTATGTGTTCGGCAGCCGGAAGACACGCTTATGGGCCCTTACAGCCTATGCGCTCAGCGGTTTTTTGGTAAGCAGCTTCCAATTCGTTCAAAACGACTGGGCGCACTGGTTGGGCTATACGTTGCCGATGGGCATTCTCGGAAACAGAATCGAAGATGCCCGGCAGGTTTGTGCCCTGTTGGCTGTGCCGTTCCTTTTGCTTTATTATAAGCATAACGAAAACGCGGAGATTTCGGAACGTTCGCTGCCACACTCGGCTCCGCTGTTACAAACCGCACTCCCGGTTGCTTCATGCTGCGTTTATGCTTTCAAGCGTTTGGCGGAGATTTGGGGGTGGATTTGATGGCTGAACTGTGAAGGATACAGACCGTATTTTGCGCATATAAAATGGCGCCCTCTTGAAGAGGCGCCATTTTATATGCGCTGTATGTATTGCATGGCTCAGGTGGGAAGCCCCGGCTTGCACACCGCTACGAGCCGTTCGGAGGAGGTGCCGCCCGAACTATCCCATTCACCGATGCAGGTGATGAGCGTAAGCTGCGGCGATTCCGCATTGGCGCTCATCACGGAGGCGGGAACATCTTGATAAGGATAGCGGTCAATGCTGTCGACATAAAACCAGCCCTGCGTGCCGTCCTCGTAATCAATCACAACCGCATCGCCCGCTTTGGCATCCCAAAGCACCTTGAAGGTGCCGGCCACGCCGGCCTTGCTCTTGTGCCCGGCGATGATTGCATTGCCCTCCTCGCCCGGAGCGGGGCGCAGCGAACCGGAAACATTTTCAAGCCAAGTAGCCGCATCCGCGCGGTCGATGACCTCCATCTGGCCGTTTTCCAACACGCCGCCGGGGAATACTTCGCAGCTTTGCTTTGCTTCCACAAAGGAGATGCGCACCGGAACCGGCCGCACATACGGCGTGGGAGAGGGCGTGGGCACAGGCGTTTCACCCGGCGCGGGCGTGGGTTCCGGGGTAGGCTCCGGCGTGGGCGCAGGCGTTTCGGGCATCACAAAATCCGGGTCGGGCAACAGGACGTGCTCCCGTACAAGCAAAAACACGCCGCATGCAAGCAAAAGCGCGCTTGCGGCATACAGCAGCACGCGCACCCATTTGCGGCTCAACAGCCCCGGCTTATGATCCATAAAGCCTGTCCTCCTGAAAGAAGCATTGCCTCATAATATAGCATAAATGGTAACATGCGTCAAACCTGGCAACCGCCTTGCGCGCAGTGGGAAAGGCGCAGTATAATGGCGGAAGCATATGAAACTGCGGAGGCTTATATTCATGAAACGGTTTAAGACGTTCTTCTGTGCGGCGCTGTGCGCGCTGCTTGTGTGCGGATGCGCACAGCCTGCGGAAAACGCCGTTCCCACGGCGGCCCCTACGCTTGCTCCCACCCCTGAACCCACGCCCGAGCCTACTCCGGAGCCGCTGCTGCCGGTGGTGGAATACAACCTGTGTGACGGCGACTGCATTGAGGCGGACTTTGATGGG
Organism: Christensenella sp. UBA1685; assembly: GCA_002320595.1. Taxonomy (GTDB): domain Bacteria; phylum Bacillota; class Clostridia; order Christensenellales; family CAG-138; genus UBA1685. The sequence goes on along the minus strand of DCKB01000018.1, from coordinate 2,353 downwards.
GACGGCGTTTCGGATTCCATCACATTTTCGGGCGAGATGGAGGTTACGTTCACGGTGAAAGCTGCGGGCTGTGAGGAATTTACCTGCACGATGCCGTGCGCTTTCGGCAGGGGGAGCGTGCTGGGGCTTGATTTCGGCGATGGGGCATATACCTGGATCTTCAGCTCAAACATGGGATTCAACGGCGGTGCGGGCGCGATTTATACCACAGTCTACCGCCTGCAGGATGGGAAATATGAACTCTTTTTAGAATCGCTGCCCATGCAGCAGTTTACCGGCAGCATCGGAGCGGATGGGGCAAGCGTTACGATTGAAAGCGTTACTGGCTTGGTGCAGGAGGGGGTGCTCGCGGAGAACGGGAGCGAAATTATCGCGAACACCACCCTTGAAACGGATCCCATTTGTCTGGTATCCTGGGTTTATGAAGAGGAAGCGGGAAGGTACGATGTCGTTGTGGATCAATATGTTTATTCCAGCGCCATGCACATCGCAGGCGTTGCAATGTGCCACACGCAGCTCTGCTTTTCGGATGGGGAATTTTCTGTCGTTCGCCAGTGGGCGGACCTTCGGTAAACGCTGTTCCGCCTCTTTTTAAAGGGAAGCATTGGGGGGGGGACGGTGCGTTGTCTCTTTTTGAAAAGAACCCGACATGCCTGAGAATTCCCGCATTCTCTGCCGCCGCAACCGGCGGTTGACAAAAAGAAGCCGGCGGTTGGTGGCGCGTTTTCCCGCCCATCAGCTATACTCACCCGGAAGGAGTTGATGGAATATGACCATTGGACAACGCATTGCAGAACTGCGCAGGCAAAATAACCTTTCGCAGGAAGCGCTGGGAGAAGCGCTCGGCGTGACGCGCCAATCTATCTCCAAATGGGAGAGCGACGGCGCTTTGCCCGAAATTGAAAAGCTTGTGGCCATGAGCCGCCTGTTCGGCGTGTCCGTGGGCGCGCTGCTCGGCGTGGAGGAGGAAACGCCTGCGGAGGGAGCGGAACTGGGCAAAACACGGCAGGAAAGCGAGTTGAGCGAGGCGCAGCTGCGCATGGTGGAGGAAATCGTCGCGCGCTATACGGACGCGCTGCGGGAAGAAACGCTTCGGCAGGAACAGGCCAGAAGGGAAGATGCGCAGAAGGCGGCGCAGAAGGCGGCGGAGAAGAAAAAGCCCGGAAAAAAAGCTATCCTCGCAGGCGCTTTCTGCGCGGGTTTGCTGCTATACGGCATCATCAGCCTGTTTTCCCGCCTGGAACGCCTGGACAACAACTACACCAGCCTGAGCCATTCCATCAATAACGTAACGGATAGCGTCAACCGGCAGATCAGCGGCATCGCCTATCAGGTGGAAAGCATCCTGAACGAGCAGAATGCGCTTACGGCGGATTTTGGCACATCGGTTGCCGAGGTGAATGCAAAGGAAATGACGGTTTCGTTCGATGTGTATGCCGTGCCCAAAACGTATGAAGCCGGCATGACGGTGGAATTCCTGGCGGAATCCGACAACGGCGAAACGCACAGCGCAGAAGGGATCGAGGGCGCAAATGCACGCTTTTCTGGCCGCATCACCTGTCCGCTTACGGAAAATTCCGTCATCACGGTCAGCGCGGCGTTCATGCGCGGCGGCGTGCGGGAAACGCAGGTGCTGGATTCTTACGATTATATTTACCAAAACGTGCTGCCCGAAGTTTCCGTGACCAGCTTTATGCTGAGCAGGGATGCGGTGCCGGGCGTTCCGTTCCCCCTTGCGCGCGAAAACGTACTCGTCCATTCCTGGGGGCCGGAAAAGCTGTGGAACTTTGTGCCGGAGGTGCCGCGCGTTGCGCGCGTCCGCGTGGGATTTTTCGTGAACGGAGCGCTTGCTGCCTGGGCAGAGCCGGATGCCGGCAACCCGCAGCCCATTACGGGCGTGGATGCGGACGGCAACGCAACATCGGTCGCTATGCCTACCATGGGCGAGGAAGATCTGCTTTTTACATTCCCGGAGTGTGAAGTCACCCTGCAGGATGGGGATTTCTTCTGCGTTGCAGCCGTGGTAGAGGATCAGTTCGGCCACGAGCGTGTAGTGACGGACGGCGTATATCAAATCACGGGCACCGGGGAAGAAAGCGCGCGTGTGGACGATTACGATGCAGAGGCGGAGATCGTCTGGAAATATTGAACAAAACTTCGGGGGATTTTCCTCTTTGTAGGTTTGTCAAACATGTTGGACGGTATAGCAACGAAGGAAAAGGTTGGGCGAGCAATACTGTAAAGGGCGCATAGGACGGTTATTGGAGGCTCTTCGATGCACAGCGAGCTGAGCAGCGAAGTCTGCAAGCGAGTAGAAGCGATGGGAGTCGTAGAAGCGACGCTGATCCTCACG
>DCKB01000073.1 GCA_002320595.1 Christensenella sp. UBA1685 | reverse complement strand
GCGCCATGTGGCCGGAACTCAGTGGGGCAACAAAAAGTACATGAATATGATGCACTTGGAGGCGGCTATGGAAGACGTCTCTATTGCTGGCTGACTTCATTCAGCCAGAGTCTGCAAACTAATTTGCGCATAACTCTTGACGGCACCAAGCCTTCCTTTACACAAGGGGACCTTGGGCGCTCCTGCGCCGGTACATTATACGACAAACCCGACCTGTGATTCACAGGTCGGGTTAACTGTTTTACGGACACCCGGTAAATGCCCGGCGCACTGTTGTTCTTTCCCCGTTCTGTTATGCTTTCTTGGATTTTGAAGGAGCCTTCTTTTCCTGCAGCTTTTTCATCAGGAAGAGGATTCCTACCATCGCCGCAATGGCGAACGGAGTCACGATCACGCTTTGCACAACGGATGCAATCGCATAGAACACCAAGCACACAGCCGCCACGAGGCACGCATACGGTAACTGCGTGGAAACGTGGTTGATGTGGTCGCTCTTGCCGCCCGTGGAAGCCATGATGGTTGTATCCGAGATTGGGGAGCAGTGGTCGCCCATAACCGCGCCGCCGAGGCAGGCAGCAATGGTGATGCACATCATCTGGCTGATCTCATCCGGGAAAATATTGACAACGATCGGGATCAGGATGCCAAACGTACCCCAGGAGGTTCCGGTTGCAAACGAGATGCCGCAGCCGATCAGGAACAGGATGGTCGGAAGCAGCGGGCTGTTGTGGCTGTTGCCGACGATGGATTTCACAAAATCATCGCTGCCAAGCGCGTTGGTCACGCCGGAGAGCGTCCATGCAAAGGTCAGGATCAGGATGGCCGGAACCATTGCCTTGAAGCCTTCTGCAATGCTGTCGGTAAATTCCTTGAAGTTGAGCACCTTGCGGCAGAGGAAGAAGGGGAAGCAGAACAACAATGCGATGAAGGAACCGAGCACAAGGCCCACGGAAGCGTCGGAATTTGCAAACGCATCCACGAAATTCGCTTCGCCATGGAAGAAGCCGCCAGTATAAATCATGCCGCAGACGCAGGCTGCAATGAGCACGATGACGGGGAGCACAAGGTCGATGACCTTTCCCTTATAATGGGTTTGTTCATCATCCATGGCCTCGCCATAGGGGCGCGCTGCCGTTGTGAACAAATCGCCGCGGAACTTTGCGTTGTCCTCGTGAATCTTCATGGGGCCGAAGTCGAAATCCAGCAGCGCAAGGGTGATCATCATGGTGATGGTCAGCAGCGCGTAGAAGTTATATGGGATGGTTTCCAGGAACATGACGAAACCATTGATGCTCGAGCCATCCGGCACGGAGGATGTGACCGCAGCCGCCCAGGAGCTGATCGGCGCGATGATGCACACGGGCGCCGCCGTAGCATCGATGATGTAGGAAAGCTTTGCGCGGGAGATCTTGTGCTTGTCGGTCACAGGCAACATAACGGAGCCGACTGTGAGGCAGTTGAAATAGTCGTCAATGAAAATCAAGCAGCCAAGCGCGACCGTTGCAAGCTGCGCGCCCGCACGGGTCTTGATTTTGTTCGCAGCCCACTTGCCGAAAGAAGCCGAGCCGCCCGCCTTGTTCATCAAACTGACCATAATGCCCAAGATCACAAGGAAAATCAGGATGCCAACATTCCAGCCATCCCCCAGCTTTGCGGTCATCATTTCAAAAATTCCGGTGACGCTGTGTTCCAGGCTGAATCCGTTCGGTGTGATGTTTTGCAGCACGCAGCCTACCACAATGCCAACGAACAGCGAAGTGTAAACCTCTTTTGTAATAAGAGCCAGGCCGATGGCAATGATTGGCGGCAGCAGGGACCAGAATGTCCCGTACAGGTTGCTTCCGGCCTCTTCGCCTTCCGCGAACGCGACTGTGCAGGCAATCATCGCCAAAAGGAATGCGACGGCGATGATCAACCTTTTTTTGGTTGTTCCATGGTTTCTCCTCATAAATGATTGCCTCCCGAAAAAAGAATGTTGGGATTTTTACCGGCCGGGCCAGAAATGCGCGCCCGGCAAACATGTTCGGATGTTTTTCCGCGGTTGCCGCGGAGCTCCGGCCTTTGGGAATGCGCTGCCGGAAAGTATGTATATAGTATAGCAAACCGCCCCGTTAATAAACTATCAAAGAACGCCTCTGATTTATAAAGTTATCGTTATTCAGCATAAAAAAAGTGACAATGTTGCGCAATCCCCGGTATTTGTTCCTTGTACTATATTATATTTGCTTTTTATGTTATTTTGATGCGTTTTTGCTCAGTCTAAGCCCGTTTCCGCCATGTTTCCATTCTTTTGTCTATAAATTCTGATAAAAATTTGTCCGTCTTCTGTTTACAATTCGCTCACAATTTGATATTATTATATCATGACATAAATCTTTATAAAGAGCTTATCAGTTTCTCTGTCCTGCAGGCAGGGAATATATCGCAGCCGGGGTTTCCCCTTTTCTCACCCGGATGCAATCATTATTTTTTCGTAGGAGGCAACCCAATGAAACACGTTTCCCTTAAGCGAAGGGCACTGTTGGCGGTGTTGGTTCTGGCCGTTGTCATCGTTGCCGCAACCGTGTTTGCGGAGACCGATGGGGAAAGTTCCAACCCATTTGTGAACAGCCTTTGGGCCGTTCTGCCGCCAGTCATCGCGATCGGCCTCGCGCTCATCACCAAAGAGGTGTACAGCTCGCTGTTCATCGGCACCCTCGTGGGCGGGTTACTGTATGCAAACTTTAACCCGGTCGGCGCGATGACCCACATCTTTGAGACCGCCATGGTCGGTGAATCGCTGACCAGCAGCGGCAACGTGGGCGTGCTCGTGTTCCTCGTCATCCTTGGCGCGATGGTCGCCCTGATGAACAAGGCGGGCGGTTCCGCCGCATTCGGCCGTTGGTGCTCTGAAAAGATCAAGAGCCGCAAGGGCGCGGGCTTCATGACCATGCTCCTCGGCTGCATCATCTTCATCGACGACTACTTCAACTGCCTGACGGTCGGCTCCGTCATGCGCCCCGTGACCGACAAGTTCAAGATCTCCCGCTCCAAGCTCGCTTATTTCATCGATGCGACGGCAGCCCCGGTCTGCATCATCGCACCGATCAGCTCCTGGGCGGCCGCGGTCTCCGGCTACATCGAGAACGCGAATGGCCTGGAACTGTTCGTGAAGTGCATCCCGTACAACTTCTACGCGCTGCTCACCATCGCCATGATGATCACGATCATCCTGCTGGATTTCGACTTCGGCCCCATGAAGAAGCACGAGATCGCGGCCCGCGAGCATGGCGACCTGTTCTCCGGTGAAAAGCATGTCGGCGATGAATCCGCCCCCATCGGCAAGGGCAAGGTGATCGACCTCGTCCTCCCGATCCTCGTCCTCATCGCCTGCTGCTTCGTCGGCCTCATCTATTCCGGCGGCATGTTCGACCCCGCGAGCGACTGCTATGGCAGCCTGATCGACGCGTTCGGCAACGCGACCGCCGGCATCGGCCTCATGCTCGGCTCCGCCGTGGCGATCATCCTCACCATCATCTGGTACCTCTGCCGCAAGATCCTTGGCTTCCGGGATTGCATGGATAGCCTGGCGGACGGCTTCAAGGCCATGGTTCCCGCCATCCTGATCCTCACGCTGGCCTGGACGCTCAACGCCACGACCGGCAGCCTCGGCTTGAGAGAGTTCGTTCATGGTGCTTTGGAAGGTTCCGCAAAGTCCCTGATTGGCTTCCTGCCCTGCGTCGTGTTTGCGATCGGCTGCGGCCTCGCGTTTGCGACGGGTACCTCCTGGGGTACGTTCGGCATGCTGATCCCGATCGTCCTCGCGGTATTCCCGCCGGAGAACGTCGAGACCAACACCATCATGATCATCTGCATGTCCGCCTCCATGGCAGGCGCGGTCTGCGGCGATCACTGCTCCCCCATTTCGGATACCACCATCATGGCCTCCGCGGGCGCGCAGTGCGACCACATCAACCACGTTTCCACGCAGATCCCGTATGCGATGCTCGTCGCGGGCGTGTCCTTCGTGATGTATCTCATCACCGGCTTCGTCCAGAGCGTCATCATGCTGCCCATCGCCATTGCGGTCATGTTTGGCGTGTTGTTCCTTATGAAGCGCCTCATGAAGAGCAAAGACGCTTCCCTGAAGGCATAAGCTCCTACAAACGCAAACGTAATAAGCGCCGCTGGGCTTTCCCCAGCGGCGTTTTTCGTTTATACTATAAAAGTCGTATATTATAAGGAGGATTTACCATGCTGTTTCCAGAAAAAGAAATTGCACTTAAGGATGGACGGTCCGCATGCCTCCGCAGCCCTGCCACGGAGGATGCCGCCGAAATGCTTGCTTATTTGAAGGATTGTGCATCGGAAACGCATTTCATTCTGCGTGAGCCGGAGGAATGCACGGAAACGCCGGAACAGGAGGCCGCCTATCTCGAACGTGTCAGCACCTCTGATACAAGCGTGATGATCGTTTGCAGCGTTGGGCAGGAAATCGCCGGCAACTGTCAGCTTTCCTTCCACAACCGCAGCAGGATCCGCCACCGGGCAGAAATCGCCATTGCGCTTCGGCAAAAATACTGGGGCCTGGGCATCGGCACGACCATGTTCCGTGAGATGATTGCCCTCGCACAGGCGCGTGGCGTAACGCAGCTGGAGTTGGGATTTGTGGAAGGCAATGCGCGGGCGCGCGGGCTGTATGAAAAGATGGGCTTTCGCATCGTTTTTTACCATCCAAACGCATTCCGACTCAAGGATGGCACGCTGTTGGGCGAATACTGGATGATCCGGGAACTTTAAAGCAGCAGGACGAAGAAAAACGGGAGGCAAATTGCCTCCCGTTTCATTGCTTTCAGTCACGTTACTCCGCATCGAACGCTGCTGTCATCACATCGCTCTTTTGCACGGCGCGGATATATCCGGCCGTAACGGCAATTTCAAAGCCCGCGCCGAGCATGGCCTCAACGGCGGCCTCTGTCGTGCCTTTTTTGGAAGAAATGCGTGCGCGCAGCGTCTCCGGGGAGACCGGTTCCGCCTTTAAAATTTCCGCCGTGCCAATGAACGTTTCACGTGCAAACGCCGCGGCAGCCTCAGGCTCCATGCCGTCCCGCACGGCAGCGCCGGCAAGCGCTTCGAGCATCAGGCAGAAGTACGCAGGGCTTGAGCCCGCAACGCCGATCACCTTGGAAATTTCACCCTCGTGCTCAAGGCGGATCGCCATGCCGCCTGCCGCAAGCAGCGCATGCGCAAACTCAGCCTGCCGCTGTGTTACGCGCGCGCCGATTGCATATCCCGTAACGCCGCGGCGCACGCTCACGCCCATGTTCGGCATTACCCGGATGAACGGCAATGCGCCAAGCTCCTTTTCCAACTTCTTGAAGCTAATTCCCGCCATGATCGAAAGCACAAGCTGGTTTTCAAGATACGACCGGTACATCGCGGCCGCCGCAGAAAAGTCCTGCGGCTTCATTGCAAACACAATCGCATCCGCCGTGCGCAGCGCCGCAGGCTCCGCCGCCGTGATCCCCAGCCGGGCCGCAGTCTCTTTTCCGTGCGCGGGGTTGCGCGCGTTCACCAGAAGGATCTCGTCTCCCTTGAGCACGTCCGCCGCAAGAATGCTCTGGATCATTGCGCCCGCCATATTGCCGGCGCCCAAAAAAGCAAGTTTCATGTTCCGTTCCTTTCTATGCCCGCACCTGACCGTTGCCAAACACCATATATTTATAGGAAGTCATTTCCTTAAGGCCAAGCGGGCCGCGCGCATGCAGTTTTTGCGTGCTGATGCCCATTTCCGCGCCAAAGCCAAACTCAAACCCATCCGTAAAGCGCGTGGAAGCATTGTAATTTACCGCTGCCGCATCTACAGTGTGCAAAAAGATGCGCGCATTTTCCACATCCTCGGTGACAATCGCCTCCGTGTGCTTTGTGCCATAGCGCGCGATATGCGCCATCGCTTCCTCCAGCGAATCCACAACCTTCACGGCAAGCTCGGGCGCAAGGTATTCGTTGGCCCAATCCTCTTCCCCGGCGGGAAGCGCAAGCTTATCCACCGCGCGCACCTGCGCATCGCCATGGATCGTTACGCCAAGCATGTGCAGTTTTGCGAGGAGCTTTGCAAGATGCGCCGTTGCCCAAACGGAATGCACAAGAAGCGTCTCCATTGCGTTGCACACGGACGGGCGCTGCGTTTTCGCATTCACCACAATGGCCTCCGCCATGTCGTAATGCGCGCTTTCATCCAGATAGACATGGCAGTTGCCAACGCCGGTTTCCAGCACAGGCACTGTCGCCGTTTCCAACACGCGGCGGATCAGCCCCGCGCCGCCGCGCGGGATGATAACATCCACACAGTCGTTCATGCGCAGCATGCGGTCCACGCTTTCATGCGCGGTATCCTCCACAACGGCAAGCGCATTTTCCGGCACGCCTGCGCCTTTGAGCGCGCCGCGCATGGCGCCGGCAAGCGCCATGTTGGAACGCAGCGCCGATGCGCTTCCGCGCAGCAGGATGCCGTTGCCCGTTTTGAGCGCAATCGCCGCCGTATCCACCGTTACGTTCGGCCGCGCTTCATAGATCATGCCGATTACGCCGAGCGGCACGCGCACTTTGCGGATCCGAAGCCCGTTTGGCCGCGCAAACTCCTCAACGACCTCGCCAACCGGATCCCGCAGCGCAATCAGCTGCCGCACGCCTTCCGCCATGCCTTCAACGCGCGCATGCGTAAGCGCAAGGCGGTCAAGCATGGATTCGCGCATGCCGTTCGCACGGCCATCGGCAAGATCCAGCTCGTTCGCGGCAAGGATGTCCGCCTCGTGCGCCATGAGTGCATCCGCAATCGCGGCAAGCGCTGCGTTGCGCTTCTCCGTGCCGAGGAGCCCCAGTTCCGCCGAAGCGGCTTTTACGGCAAGCGCCGTTTCCCGAAGGTCTTTCATACGTTATACCTCTTCTACCCAATTATCCCTGTGGATGGCCACGGCGTTTTTCCCATGGCCCTCCGCGGCTTCCATGCGCCGCAGGAGTTCCTCTTTGTCAAAATTTACTTCGCCGCGCCCAAGCAGCACGTTTGTGCCCTGCCGGAACACGCGCACGATGTCACCCGCGCGGAAATCCCCTTCCGCCGCCGCGATGCCCGAGGGCAGGAGACTCTTTCCATGGCGGGTGAGCGCTTCCTCCGCTCCGGCGTCGATATACAGGTTGCCGCGCGTCTGCGCGTAAAAGGCCATCCATTGCTGGCGCGTGCGCATGCCTGTTTCGCTTGCGGCGAAGTACGTGCCCACAGGTTCTCCAGCCGCCGCGCGCAGCAGCGCTCCCGCATTCTCGGTTCTGCAAATGACAACCGGAACGCCCGCCGCTGTGGCAAGCTTTGCCGCAGAAAGCTTCGTGGCCATGCCGCCAGTGCCGTTACTGGTGCCGGCGTTCCCGCCAAGCGCCAGAATCTCCGGCGTAAGGTGCGCAACGCGCTCGATGCGCTTTGCGGTTTCGTCCGTGCGCGGGTCCGCGGTGTAAAGGCCATCCATATCCGTCAGGAGCACGAGCAGGCCCGCATGCATCATTGCGGCTACCTGCGCGCTGAGCGTATCGTTGTCTCCCAAGCGCAGCTCATCGATGGAAACGGTATCGTTTTCGTTAATGATGGGCACAGCGCCGCGCTGCAGGATAATCTCAAGCGCGTTAAATGCGTTTTTATACCGCCTGCGGTCTCGGAAATCATCCCGTGTCAGCAGGATCTGCGCACTCACAATGCCGCGCGCGGCAAAAAACCGGGCGTATTCTTCAAGCAGAAGCCCTTGCCCCACGGCCGCAGCCGCCTGCTTTGCAGGGATGCTCGTGGGCCGCTTTGCATAGCCGATGCGCCCAAAGCCCGCCGCCACGGCGCCGGAGGTCACTAAAATGACCGTGTGCCCGGCATCCCGAAGCGCCGCGATCTCCGCTACGATGTATTCGATCTTTTCGGGGCTGATGCTCCCGTCCGCATGGGTCAGGGAGCTTGTGCCTACCTTGACCGTAACGAGTTTTCTTTCCACGGGTCCCTCACCGTTTTCTAAGGCTTTCCCAAACGGCGTTCGTTTGGGCTATCCTGTAATAATACGGTTTCGCGGGCGCTTTGTCAACCGCGCGCGCGATTATTCAATGTCAAGCAGTGTAGGATTACAATACATCTTGGACAGCGGTAAGAAAAAGGATGAAGGATTCGCACGAATCGGTTATTGTGAGTTTAGGAAAAACAACAAAGACCGAAAGGAAGTGCAAATCCCTCATGGCAAGTGTAACACAGGACATGAAGTACAGGCAATCCCTAA
>DCKB01000045.1 GCA_002320595.1 Christensenella sp. UBA1685 | reverse complement strand
ACAGTATTGCTCGCCCAACCTTTTCCTTCGTTGCTATACCGTCCAACATGTTTGACAAACCTACAGGATTTCTCTGCTTTTTCGTGCAAATCCGGGATATGGTATCATTTCAGCAGCGGATATTCAAGCGGTTTTCGGAGAAGATTATCCCTATACCATCATCCCTCAAACGGAGCGTGATCGAATGCCATGAAGCTGACTGTTCTTGGAAAATACGGCCCCTTCCCCCATCCGGGCGGCGCCTGCTCAGGATACCTTCTTGAGTGCGGGCGGCGCCGGCTGCTGCTCGACCTTGGGAGCGGCACGCTTTCCCGCCTGCTGCGCCTTGTGCCCGCGCTTCATATTGATGCCGTGCTCATCTCACATCTGCACAGCGATCATATGGCGGATCTTCTTATCCTGCGCTACGCCTTGCAGCAGTATAACGCGCGCGGTCAGGATGTTCCCATGCCGCTCGCCGTCATTGCCCCGGATACTCCGGAAGAAGAATACCGTCTCCTTACCGGCTCGGGCGTGTATGACATAACGGCTGCGCGCGATAAACTGCGCGCGCGCATCGGGGACATCTCCATCTCGCTGCATCGCATGACGCATCCCGTGCCCACTTATGCTTTCTCCATTGAGCATGGCGGCAGGCGCATGTTCTACACCGGCGATACCGGCTGGCGGGATGACCTGCCGGCCCTCTGTGCCGGAGCCGACCTTTTGCTTGCGGACGCATGCTTCAGCGAAGCCGACCGCATCGGCGGTGTTGCGGCGCACCTGACGGCTGCAGAAGCAGGGCGCATTGCAAAGGAAGCTGCCGTAAAAAAGCTCGTCTGCACGCATTTATGGGGCGGCGGCTGCGATGAAGTGCAGCTGCTTGAAGAAGCGCGCTGGCAGTTTCCGGATGCAGTTGTGGCCGAGGAGATGCAGTCCTACCTGATTTAACCCACGGAGGTATTTTGCCTGGGCTCAGCTTTTGCAAAGTTCTGCGATGAGAAGCCCCACTTCGCAAATGATCAGCAGGTGAAGAATGACATGGTATAAGTCCGGCACAATCCTCGTTTTATTTTGGGGAAAGAGTGCAACCGTATCCCGAAAGCATTCATGATAGCTTTGCAGCTTTTTTTCCGATGCACCAAAGATAAAATAATACCAGTGGCAAAAGAATTGCACAACGGCCCAAAACAGGAGCACCCCAAGCAGGATCCATCGCCCAACCGGCCTGCAGCAAAAATAGGCCGCCACCCCCGCGCCATAAAGCACCAACATTATAAATTCAGCGCTCTTAATCCCCATGCCCTCAACAAGGATGCGATTTCCCACTTTATACGTAATGATGCAGCCAAAAAACCACCCGGCAAGAAGGGCGGCGACAATACCGATCGCAAGCTGCATATGATCCACCTCTCTCCTGTAGGCTACCGTTAAATTGCCGCAGCGGCGCTGCCTTGAGGCAAAATGGGCAGCCATTCATTAGAATTTAAAGCGTTCTGCGAAAAGCCATCATTTGAGAAAGGCCGGCGCTGTTCGGAATCTCCGCGCCGGCCCGTTTTAAGCTACACGCCGTATACCCATCCGTGCGTATCCGCAACTTTGCCGGCTTGGATGCCTGTGATCTCATCATACAGCCGCTGCGTAAGCGGACCGACTGCGCCGCCGTTAACCTTGACGCTCACATCGCCGTAATGCAATTCTCCAATGGGAGAAACCACTGCCGCCGTACCGCAGCCAAAAGCTTCCTCCAAAGTTCCTGCGCGCATGGCCGCCACAAGCTCATCCACGCTGAGCAGCCTTTCTTCTACCGGGACGCCCCATTCTTTCAGCAGTGCAATGCAGCTTTTGCGCGTGATGCCCGGCAACACAGAGCCTGTGAGCTTCGGGGTCACGACCGTGCCTGCAATTTTGAACATCACGTTCATGCTGCCCACTTCTTCGATGTATTTGCGTTCCACGCCATCCAGCCACAGCACCTGGGAAAATCCAAGCTTTTCAGCGCGTGCGCCCGCCCGGTTGGCTGCTGCGTAGTTTCCGCCGCATTTTGCATAGCCCGTTCCGCCGCGCACCGCGCGCACATCTTCGGTTTCGATCATGATGCGGACGGGATTGATACCTTCTTTATAATAGCTGCCTACAGGCGAGGTAATGATGCAGAACACCGCATGGGAAATGCCGTGCAGCGAAAGGTCGGGATCCGTTGCGAACAGGAACGGCCGGATATAAAGCGACGTGCCGGGCGCGTCGGGCACCCAATCGCGGTCAATGTCCACAAGCCTGCGCATGGCTTCCAGCACAAAATCACGGTCAAACTGCGGCAATGTAATGCGCTCCGCAGAATCGCTCATGCGTTTTAGGTTTTCCATCGGCCGGAACATCTGCACGTTGCCATCCGGCGTGCGGTATGCTTTGAGGCCTTCAAACACCTCCGCGCCGTAATGGAACACAGCGGCTGCAGGGGACAGCGGGATCGGCGCATATGGGACGATGCGCGCGTCATGCCATCCTTCTGCACCATCGTACTCCATTAAAAACATATGATCCGAAAAGACCGTGCCGAATGAAAGCGTCGCAGGATTCGGCTTGGTTTTGGGCTGCTTGGTTTTCACAATGCTGATTTCCATAGTTTGCTCCTTTGTGTATGTTTGAGACGGCGCATCGATGCGGGCGCCCTCCTCTTTTACTTAAGCATAAGTATACATCCAAAGGTATCCGGTGCACAATATAAAGTCAATTTTAGTTCCCGCAGCCATTGTAGGACTACAATACATCGTGGACAGAGAGAAGAAAAAGGATGAAGGATTCGCACAAATCGGTTATTGT
>DCKB01000020.1:687-4858 GCA_002320595.1 Christensenella sp. UBA1685 | reverse complement strand
CGGCTTATGCAGGATTTTGCGCAAAATGTTGTAGAACGGACACCACATATGGTATAATACCTTGTTAGAATATACTTTGGCGTAATGGCCAACTCGCAGGAGGTTTTTATATGGCACGAGGCGGTTTCCCCGGCATGGGCGGCAACATGCAGCAGCTGATGAAGCAGGCGCAGAAGATGCAGCAGGATGTGCAGCGCTTGCAGCAGGAGATTTCCGAACGAGAATTCACGGCCGCGGCAGGCGGCGGTGTGGTGAAAGCCACAGTGCTTGGCAGCAAAGTTGTGAAGTCGATTGAGATTGATCCTGCCTGCGTTGACCCGGACGATGTGGAGATGCTGCAAGACCTTGTGCTCGCAGCGGTCAACGAGGCGCTGCGCATGGCGGATGAAACCATGACGAGCGAGATGAACCGCGTGACCGGCGGCATGAACCTTGGCTTCTAAGCGCGCAGCAGGATGAGCATCGAAGCAATTAACGCGCTCACAATGCAGCTTGCACGCTTGCCCGGCATCGGTGCGAAAAGCGCGCAGCGCTTGGCATACCATATTTTGGATATGCCGGAAGGAAACGCGCGGGAACTTGCAGCGGCGATTACACGCGCGCGTGACACCGTGCGCTATTGCCCGATCTGCGGGAACTATACCGATGTTGAACCATGCGCCATCTGCGCGGATGCGGCGCGCAAAAGCGATGTGCTTTGCGTGGTGCGCGATGCACGGGATGTATTTGCGATGGAGAAGCTTCGCGAGTTCCGCGGGAAATATCACGTGCTGCATGGTACCATCTCCCCCATGGACGGCATCGGGCCGGACGACATCCGCATCAAGGAACTGCTTCAACGTGTGGAGCAGGAAGGCGTGAACGAGGTTATCCTTGCAACGAATCCGGATGTGGAGGGGGAGGCAACGGCTTCCTACATCGCGCGGCTGCTCAAGCCTAAGGGCGTGCGCGTCACGCGGATTGCGCATGGCATCCCGATAGGAGGCAACTTGGAATACGTGGATGAAATGACCCTGCTCAAGGCCGTGGAAGGCAGGCGCGAGATGTAAATTCGGGCCTTGGCGCATTGTTTTTCGGAATTGAAACGGGAATTTAAGGCGAAATTAATAATATGTTTACTTTTGTGCAACCTTTTGGGGCGCAAAATCGTCTATGATAAGAGTGATGAACAAACTATGAATTCTGACGGGAAGGGGGCGCGGCATGAAATCCTTTTGGAAACCCGTTGCGATGGCTTTGGCTGTGGGCGCTTTCGCTTGCGCCTGTGCGACTCCTGTTGGAGCTCAGCTCTCCGACGAACGCGCGCTTTCCGATGTGCAGCGCATCTATAAAAACGCGGCGCTTGTGGTGATGGGCGAGTGCGTGCAATCCCACATCAACAGCGAAGGCGATACCTGCTACGACCTTTCCGTGGAAGAAGTTGTGGCGGGTTATGCGCAAGCGGGGGATATTATCCATTGCACGCAGGGTGCGATGAAGGAAGGCGAGACCTATCTTCTCTACCTTGCGGAAGGCGAAGAGATGTACCACACTGAGGATATGCGCCGCTATGAGCTTCTTTCCGATGCGCCGCTGCCCGTTTCTGAAAACGGAACAGTTGCATTTGCGGGAACGCAGCTTGCGCTTTCCGACATTAAACGCGATATCGAGCGGATGGATGCTGTGATTACTGCGCCGGCGACCACGTATTATTACAAGGAGCTCGGCGCGCTCATCGACGCAGCAGACGAGGTTTTCATCGGCCGTGTTGCATCCATTTCCCCGGTCAAGGATATGGCGTTTCGGTCTCAGACGGATGGCACCATCATTGAAAACACGCTGCCCGCCGCCCTTGCACAGGTGGAAGCCTACGGCGTTTTGAAGGGCGCACTCAATTACGGANNGACCTTGTGTATGCTCCGGCTATGAGCGCAAATCTTGTGGATGCGAGTACGCTTAAGGCGCTTTCATATGGCGAAGCGAACGCCCCTGCATTGGAAGAAGGCGAGGTTTACCTGTTTTTCCTGACGCAAAGTCCGGATGCGAAGCAGGCCTACCGCTTTTCGGTCAACCCGATGCAGGGATATGCGCGGGTGGACAAAGACGACCATGTGCATGTTTCCCATGTGAACAGTGCGCTTGCGGGCTGCAAGGACCTTGGCAGCCTTGTGCGTGAAATCCGGGATATCATGGAGTCCTGAGCGCGCAAAACGCGGTTTATGCGGACGAATCGGTTTCGTCCGCTTTTTGTTTTGGGAGAAAGCTGAATTTAGAAAAATATTTTCTATTTATAAATATATTGACAAACTAAAAATAAAAGCGTATAACATATGAGAATCTCATGTGGGAAGGAGAAGTGGCAGATGCAACTGCTGTATTTCATTACGAACCGGACGGATCGGATTCCGGCGGTGCTGGCGCGGCTTTCAGAAGCGGGCGTTAACGGTGCGACGGTGGTGAACTGTGAGGGCATGGCGCATATGCTTGCAACAAGCGGGGAAGCGCCCGCATTTTTTGGCTCTTTGCGCAGCCTGTTCAACACGGAGGAAACGGGGGAAGGCAAGATGGTGCTTGCCGTAATGAAGGATGAGATGATCCTTAAGGCAAAGGAGGCAATTCAAGCCGAATGCGGCAGCTTTGACGAACCGAACACAGGCGTAATGTTCTCCGTTCCGGTTATGCATTTTGAAGGAGTAATCAAAAACAGACCATGAATACGTTGCTTTGTTTGGCTGCTGCAATGGCTTTGGGACTATTGCTGACGCGCCTTGCGAAAAAAGTAAATCTACCGAATGTTACGGCATATCTGATTGCGGGCCTTGCAGTGGGGCCGTATTGCCTGAACTTGTTGAATGAAGGCACGCTTGCTGGCGTTGCGCAGATCACAAGCGTTGCGCTTGGGTTCATCGCCTTTTCCATTGGCGGCGAGTTCAAGCGCGAAAGCCTGAAGCGCGTGGGCGCGAGGGCTTTGATCATCACGGTGTTTCAGGCGCTTTCTGCGCTTGCGCTTGTGGATGTGGTGCTGATCGTCTGTGGATTTGATCTGCCGCTTTCGCTTACGCTCGGCGCAATTGCTACTGCAACCGCACCGGCGGCCACGTTGATGGTCGTGCGGCAATACCGCGCGCAGGGCACGATGACGAACACGCTGCTTTCCGTCGTTGCAATGGATGATGCAATCGGCCTGGCGGCATTTGCCATATCGCTTGCCATGGCGCAATCCCTTACGAGCGGCGCTGTGCCCACGCTGCAAAACATGCTTGTTTCGCCTTTATTGGAGATTGTGCTTTCCCTCATTGCAGGCGCGGCGCTCGGCACGGTGCTTTCGTTCCTGCTGCGCTTCTTCCACTCCCGTGCAAACCGCCTTTCGCTGATGATTGCGGCGGTGCTTGCAGGTGTGGCAATTGCGGACAGGTATGGTTTAAGCCCGCTTTTGACCTGCATGGCCATCGGCGCTGCAATGGTGAATCTCAGAGAGGATTCTGAGGCGTTGATTGAGGGCGTGGACCGTTGGACGCCTCCGCTGTTCATGCTGTTTTTCATCATTTCCGGCGCGGAGCTGGATGTGCAGGTGCTTACCACGGTTGGGCTGCTCGGCCTGCTTTACATCCTCGCCCGTTCCCTGGGCAAGTATTTTGGGGCGCGGATTGGGGCATGCGTTGTGAAAAGCGAGCCTAAAATCCGGAAATACCTTGGCCTGACGCTGCTGCCGCAAGCGGGCGTAGCCGTTGGCATGGCACAGGTGGTTATTACGAAGCTGCCGGAATACGGTGAGGAGATTCGCGCCGTTGTGCTTTGCGCGACGTTGATCTATGAGCTGGTTGGCCCCATCATCACCCGCATCGCATTGGAGCGTTCCGGCGAAATTCCGGCTTCCGCACTTCCAAAGCGGAAAAGCAAACCTGCTACGCATTGATGCGGCAAAAGCAGGGGCGGATCCTTTGGATCCGCCCCTGCTTTTTGCTTTTTCTTAGGGTTATCCGAATCAGACAAGACCCTGTGCCATCATGGCATCGGCAACCTTCTTGAAGCCTGCGATGTTTGCGCCGGCAACCAAGTTGTAACCAAGGCCGCATTCTTCTGCCGCCTGCACAGAAGCAGCATAGATGTTCTTCATGATGTTGTGCAGCTGTGCATCCACCTCTTCGGCAGACCAGGAAAGACGCTCGGAGTTCTGGCTCATCTCGAGGCC
>DCKB01000020.1:0-610 GCA_002320595.1 Christensenella sp. UBA1685 | reverse complement strand
CAATATAATACTTGAGGTTGTTGGCGAGCATCTGGTCCGCTTCTTTCATGCCGATTTCGTTCTGGAATGCACAAGGCATGCAGATGTCGACCTTCTGTCCCCAGGGCTTCTGGCCGGGGATGAACTGTACGCCGAACTTGTCAGCATAGTCCTGAACACGGTTGCGGTTGGAGGCACGCATCTCAAGCATATAGTCGAGCTTTTCAGGAGTCGCAACGCCGTCCGGATCGTAAATGTAACCGTCCGGGCCGGAGAGAGTGACAACCTTTGCGCCGAGCTCGGCGGCCTTCTTGCAAACGCCCCAAGCCACGTTGCCGAAGCCGGAAACAGCGATTGTTTTACCTTCGATGGAATCGTTCTCATGCTTGAGCACTTCGCAGAGATAGTACACAGCGCCGAAGCCGGTTGCCTCGGGGCGGATCAGAGAACCGCCGAAAGAGCGGCCCTTGCCGGTGAGAACGCCGTTCTCATAAGCGCCAACGAGACGCTTATACTGGCCGAACAGGTAGCCGATTTCACGTCCGCCTACGCCAAGGTCGCCCGCGGGAACGTCTACGTCGGGGCCGATGTGGCGATAGAGCTCAGTCATGAACGCCTGGCAGAAGCGCAT
>DCKB01000047.1 GCA_002320595.1 Christensenella sp. UBA1685 | reverse complement strand
ACACTTGCCATGAGGGATTTGCACTTCCTTTCGGTCTTTGTTGTTTTTCCTAAACTCACAATAACCGATTCGTGCGAATCCTTCATCCTTTTTCTTACCGCTGTCCAAGATGTATTGTAATCCTACAAAAAGCGCCCCGCCCCCCTTTTCTTTTGACATTGCACGAAACGGGACGTATAATTAAACTAGAAGTGTCTATGTTTAGTTTACTTGCTCTGCTTTCAACTCTGTGCGCAGGAAAAAGAAAGGATGGGGACCGTGTTTGAGGTCGGTGACCAGGTGTGCTACCCGATGCATGGCGTTGGCGTAATCGAAGCGATTGAAGAAAGAACGGTGCTTGGCGTAACGGCGAGCTACTATGTCCTGCGCTTCCTCATTGGAAAAATGACGGCGCTGGTTCCGGTGGAAAGCGCCGAACGCGTGGGGCTTCGGTATGTGGTTTCGGCGGAGGAGTGCGAGCGCGTGCTGCGCTTTCTTCAGGAAGAGCCCTGCCCTGAGAATGAAAACTGGAATAAGCGATACCGGGAAAACTATGAGAAACTGCGCGGCGGCGATATTTATGACGTTGCGGACGTTGTAAAATGCCTGTGCAAACGGGATGCGGAACGCGGACTTTCCGCGGGGGAGCGAAAGATGCTTTCCGGCGCGCGCCAGGTGCTTCTTGCAGAACTTGCCGCAGCGAGCGGCCGCGATGTAGAGGATCTGTTTTTATCCATTGGAATGTGAAAGACTTGGCTATGTGACCATGATTGTGCGCTGCCGAACGGGCGGCGGTTGAGAAGGAGTGTGACTTATTTGGCGAGAAAGATCGCGCGAGGGTTTGCAACGCTGCTTGGCGTTGTGATCGGCATTGGACTTGTGGAGGCAATTAACCGAATTTTTGTTTCCCTCGGCATGATGAGCATGTACGACAGGCTGATTCCCTGGGTGATTCCGGTGATCTTCATTGCGGCGGGGCTTGTTTGCGGCATTATTTCTTTCATTTTTTCCCCGAGCCTTATCACCGTGTTCTCCGCCTTTATCCACGAGACGGAGGCGATGCTTGCCGACATGGCGCTGGTGGATATTTTCTTCGGCGTGGTTGGACTTATCGTCGGCCTTGTGATCGCATTTTTGCTGAGCACGCTGACGGCGAGCATCCCGTTCAGCTGGGTCCGGCTGATCGTAAACATCGCATTGTATGTGATGTTCGGATACTTGGGCTGGTCAATCGTGACCAAGCGCAAGGGGGAAATCAATGTCCCTTCCTGGTTTAAACGCGGCCAGAAGGACAAAACGGGCAAAACAAGCGGCGTTGCGCGGCCAAAAATCCTGGATACTTCCGTCATTATTGATGGGCGCATTGCGGATATCTGCCAAACGGGCATTATTGAGGGGACGATCATCGTGCCGGGGTTCGTGCTGCAGGAACTGCGCCACATCGCAGACAGCGCAGATTCCCTGAAGCGCAACCGGGGCCGCCGCGGGCTCGATATCCTCAACAAAATGCAGCAGGAGCTGGATATTCCCATCAAAGTGAACGAAACGGACTATGATGACATTGCTGAGGTGGATGCGAAGCTGATTAAGCTTGCTTACGATATGGGGGGCGTGGTGGTAACCAACGATTACAACCTCAACAAGGTGGCAGGCGTGCAGCGCGTGCCCGTGTTCAACATTAACGAGCTTGCAAACGCAATCAAGCCCGTGGTGCTCCCGGGCGAGGAAATGACGGTGACCATCGTCAAGGAAGGGAAGGAAGCCGGACAGGGTGTCGCATATCTGGACGATGGCACAATGATCGTTGTGGACGGCGGCCGCAGGTGCGTGGGCGACGCGGTGGAGGTATCGGTGACAAGCGTCCTGCAAACTTCCGCTGGGCGGATGATCTTCGCAAAAATTAAATAACCGGCACAAAAAATGTATGTCCCGCGCGGAAAAATGGTTTCGCGCGGGCTTTTTTATTACGAAAGTGTAAATAATCGGATCATATAAAAACGGAAATTGACGCATGCAGAAACCCGTGGTATCGTAAAGACAAAAGCGGGTGAAGGGGTTTCCGCACAGTTCTCTATTACAGGCATCTGCAACAGAAACAATTGAATTTCAGAAGGAGGCCAACGATGAAGCACGGGAAAACGGGATTGGTTTTGGGATTGCTTACAGCGATCTGCCTTGCTGCTGGCACAGCGGGAGCGCCTTCTGCGCGGGCGTTTGCATGTGCGCACGGGAAGAGCACGGGAAGGCTTGCGCACACATGCCACATGTACAGTGATGCGCAGCATTTTGAACGCCTTACTGCGGAAAGTACATGTGAAACCTGTGGCTTTGTGGAAACCAGAGTGGTTTACAACAAGCGGGGCGTGCACCGCTTTGCCTGCGCAGATGCGGGCCATAAGCCCGGCGCACCGGAGCACCTGTATGCGCTGCGCTGTGTGGCGTGCGGGTATGCCTTGCGTGGAAGCGCGTTTGTGCTGCCCTGCAATAAACCGGGTTGCGCGGAGACTATGGGAGGGCAGGCTGAAAAGTAGGAAGAGAAACAGAATCATATATTATCTTTGACTTTATGTTAAAACATTGACAAGAAAGCGTTCTTTTGTTATTCTGATGCCAACAAGAAACGAATCTCAGCTTCAAACAAACGAAAAATGGCACAACGCGCTTGCAGAGGGCGTGCAGCCCCGAAGGGACAATTCAGACGAAGCTGCCCGCATGGCATCAGAACAATCCGAACAGAAGCTGCCGCTTATGGCATAAGAGCAAAACAGAATATGGAGGTAAAACAATGAAAAAACTTTGTCACCGTGTTCCCGTTTTCCTTGCTTTCTTGCTTTTGCTGACCATCGTGGCCGGCGTAGCAGCAACGGCACACGCAAGGGCGTGTGCACATACTTTCGAATTTGAACGTGGCAATGAATACTTACAGTATTCCAGTTCACAGCACAAATATCGCTCTTACACGATAAGCACATGCACAAAGTGTGGTTATGTTGAGGAAGTATACGGCGATTGGAACTATGCAAATCATAATTCTGTTGTTCACGATGGGGGTCACAATCCCAACGGGACACATACATATAAGACCAAATGCTCAGCCTGCGACTATATAGTAAGATTGCAGACCATACCCTGCGAAGGCCCGCCGTGCATAGCTCCATACAGCTTGGAACCAATACCTGAACTGCAATGACACCTGCCCTTGCGCAGGGGGATGAAAACGAAATAAGGCCGGGGCTGCACACCCTTAAAAGGGGGCGATTTTCGCCCCCTGCATTAAGTCGATTTTGAAGGAGGATACGAACATGCTGTTAAGAACCGAGCTGCGAATGTTGCTGCGCGCGCCGTGGCGCACGGCGTTGCTCTGCGTTTTGCTTGCGGCGGCGGTTGGGGCGGCAAGTTTGGGCGGAGGGCTGCTTGCAGCATCCGATGCAGGAATGGCAGAGATTGCGGAAAAGTATACGACCATTGCGGTGTTTACAAAACAGGCAGAAAGTGATTGGAAGGTACTCCGAAAGTTGAAAGAATTGGCGGAGCAAACGGAGCATGGCGCGATGGATCGACGCGTGTTTTGCGGAGGTTATTGGCCGGGAGTGCATACTGCGACTTCATTGAAAGAGACGTGGGCACTGGAGGTGAACAGTCAGATTTCATCAGATCAAGATTTTAAGGATATGGAGAAAACGACACCTTTTATATTTTTAGGACAGAAGTCCGATTTTGATGCGGAGTACAGCGGTATTGCCTTAATAGCGACCTGCTTGAAGAAGATAAAAGGATCTAACGAAGATCTGTTAAAGGAAGCGGCAGAGCAGACAAAAGAGACAGGGGAATGGTTATTTGGTGTTGATGAGGTTCTTTATGCACATGAGGATTATGAGGTGCCGAAAACAATGCTGCATCGATATTATGACTATGGGCAGGGAGACAGCACGGCACATCTTTATGAAACAGGGAAAAAATATCTGATCATTGGCGACATTATTTTTAATGATTATCCTTCCAAGCCGAGTTTCAACACAAACGGCTCCGGCACCCGTGACTCGAATACGGGCGAATACAATTTTACGTTTGACTGTATAGAGATGGCTGAAACGCTAGAGAAAACATTGGTTGGTTTGGATGGGGAACGTATGCGCGAACGCTTGCATGAAGTAGACATAACCCTTAACAGCGTGAGCGTGATTTCGACTCAGAAACTGAACAGCATTTTGCAGTTCAACCGAGGAAACTTGTATATTACAGAGGGACGGGACTTTACTGTACAGGAACACGCAGATGTCGCGCCCGTTTGCATAATGAGTGTAGAACTTGCTCAACTGAATGGTCTGTCCATTGGAGATACAGTCCCGATTTCGTTGTATCCTGCGAGTTATATTAAGGGAAACATTGATAAACCTGAGGATAATTCATGGTTTCGATTCGGTTATGAATCAAAATATAGCGATTTGCAAAAAGAACGTAAGTATACGATTGTTGGGCTGTTTAACACTCCGGAATGGCAGCACTATGCCGAGAACAAAGACATTACATTTTCTCCGAACACGATATTTATTCCTGCAAACCCTAGGGAAGAACTGGTGAACATCTATATGCCGACAACTATGTACGCAGCAATCATCGACAACGGGCATGCAGAGGAATTCCTTGCGGAAATGGAAGAGTTGGAACCGGGAAGCAGCGAATACTTTGTGATTTACGATCAGGGATATTCGGAGGTTGCGCCGACGATTGAGGCGTTCACGAAGAATGCGCGGTTCGTCGCCATGGGGTGCGCAGCGGTATTTGTGCTTGCGGCAGGGGTGTTTCTTGCATTTGCGGCAGCAAAGAACCGGCATGACCTGGGTGTGATGCGTTCGCTGGGCGCAACAAAGGCGCGAACAGAGGGGGCATTTCTGCTGCGGTGCGGCATGCCGGCGGTGGTGGGGGGAGCGCTGGGCGCGCTTGCGGGGCAGGCGCTGTTCGGAAAAGCGGTTGCGGTGCTGGGTGCGGAAGAACTGATTACGCGCCCGGCAGGGACGCTTTGGACCATCGCAGCAGCCTGCACGGCAGCGGTTATCTGCCTCACTGCGTTTGCCGGCGCTGTGCTGGTAAACAAGAAACCGCAGGCGCTGATGCGGGAAAAGGAATGAAGGAGGACGCGAACATGCTGTTAAGAACCGAGCTGCGAATGTTGCTGCGCGCGCCGTGGCGCACGGCGTTGCTCTGCGTTTTGCTTGCGGCGGCGGTTGGGGCGGCAAGTTTGGGCGGAGGGCTGTTTGCAGCGTCCGATGCAGGGATGGCAGAGCTTGCGGAGAAGTATACGACGATGGCGGTGCTAAAAGTTTCCGGAAGTCAATATGGAGAAAAATATCTTCGCTTGAAATCGCTCGCGGAGGAAACAGAACATGCGCGATTGAACAGCCGGAAGATTTATGGCGGCTATATTCCCGGCATTCATACATCAACTTCATTAAAAGAAACCTTGGAACTTGAACTAAACAGCCGAATTGAATATTATGAGGACAGCGAAGTCAGAAAAAGGACAGGGGATCAATCATGCTTTGATGAAGAATATGACAGCGTTGCGTTTGTGGCCACCTGCATCGAAAAAAAGCATGAGGAAGTCGACCCGTTGGCAGCAGAGTATCTATTGGAAACAGGTGAATTTGTATTGCGTGTGGAGGAGGTATATTCTGCACATGAAAGCTATGAAATCCCTGAAATTATAGTGAGCTATTTTGAAAAAACAACGAATGGATATGACAATTCAAGCTTGTATGAAGTGGGAAAACAGTATTTTATTGCAGGGAACATACGCTTCCCCGATATGGTGGAAGCCGGATACCTTGCGCAGATCAATGTAGCATATCATTCAACAGATGGATACTTTGACCGATATGAGATAGACGGTACGCTGCAAGAAACATTGCAAGGAGAGAGCGGAGCGAGAATTGCTCAGCTTATGCGCGGATGCGAAATTGCAAACAACAGCATTACGGTACTTTCAACAGAACGGTTGAACGGAATTCTGCCATTTAACCATGGAGAACTATATCTTATCCAGGGACGGGATTTTACAGCGCAGGAGTATGCTGATGGCGCGTCAGTCTGCATTATGAGCGAAAAACTGGCGGAAATGAACGGCCTGTCCATAGGTGACACTATTTCTGTTGAGCTTTACCAGACGAGTGCGAGCGTTTACGAGAGCGAAGCGGGGACATATGAATGGAACAGGATTGTTTATAATGATTTTGATGGCCCGTTTGATCAGAACATGGAGTTGAAGATTGTTGGGCTGTTTAGCACTCCGGCATGGGACTTTCAGCAACGCTCGCAGACACTTTCGCCAAATACTGTGATTATCCCTGCGCAGCATACGGAAAATGTTGAAGAGATATATTGGCCGGCAAGCATGTATTCTATCCTCATCGACAATGGATACGCAGAGGAATTCCTTGCGGAAATGGAAGAGTTGGAACCGGGAAGCAGCGAATACTTTGTGATTTACGATCAGGGGTATTCGGAGGTTGCACCGACGATTGAGGCGTTCACGAAGAATGCGCGGTTCGTCGCCATGGGGTGCGCAGCGGTATTTGTACTTGCGGCAGGGGTGTTTCTTGCATTTGCGGCAGCAAAGAACCGGCATGACCTGGGTGTGATGCGTTCGCTGGGCGCAACAAAGGCGCGAACAGAGGGAGCATTTCTGCTGCGGTGCGGCATGCCGGCGGTGGCGGGGGGAGTGCTGGGCGCGCTTGCGGGGCAGGTGCTGTTTGGAAGAGCGGTTGCGGTGCTGGGTGCGGAAGAACTGATAAGCCGCCCGGCAGGGACGCTTTGGATCATCGCAGCAGGCTGCACGGCAGCGGTTATCTGCCTCACTGCGCTTGCCGGCGCCGTGCTGGTAAACAAGAAACCGCAGGCGCTGATGCGGGAAAAGGAATGAAGGAGGATGCATGACATTCCGGTATGCTTTGAAGCGGGTTTTACGTACGCCATGGGCAAGCCTTGCAACAGTGGGACTCGCGGCGGCGCTTTGCGTGTTACTTTCCTTGCTGACAGATATGAGGGCAAGGCAGGAACGCGAGCTTGAAACCGTGTACGACACAATGGAAATTCGCTGCACAGTGACGAGTGCGGACGGCGTGCGCACGGACGGGTTGCAGCTTGCCTCAGCGATTGACTGCCTGATATATGACATTGAAGGCTATGGACTGACAGATTTTATTTTTGATCTTGATCAAAAGGTCACCTTCGTGGTAAAACTGGAAGATAAAATTATTGAGGATCCTCCCACGCTTACTGCCATTTCCAGCCCTGCCGCGGTGCCGGCGTTCCGGGAAGAATATGGCGTAAATGTCGAATTCCTTGCAGGATATAGCTGGGAATCCATGCGGAACGACGCTCCGCTCCTGGTGGTAAGCGAGGCCGTGATGGAAACATATGGCCTCGTACTGGGCGATTCATTACGGATATCCATACAAAATGCACTGTTTTTCCCGGATTGGCTTGCGCTTTCGGATGAGCCGCGCGCGTTTCGGGTAATCGGATGCGCCCGCGGCATGCAGACGAACACGATGTATTGTTCGTTTCGCTTTATGAAGACTCAGGCGGAGTTGGAAGGCCTTCCGATCTATTCAGAAAGTGCAAGCTTTGTCCTGAAGGATAACCGCAGGCTGGAGGAATTTCGTGCGGCAGCAGCGGAATATTTTCAAACGCCGGATGCCACGGCGGGCAGCAGTGCGTACAATTCGTTTGCGCTGGTAATTCAGGACCAGCTCTTTCGGGAAACCGTTGCGGATCTCACGCGGGATATCCGGCTCTCCAATGCACTGGTACCAGCCGTGTGCGTGCTTTGCTTATGCGTGGGCGTATGCTCTGGACTGATCGGCGTGCGTGCGCGCCGGCAGGAGCTCGTGCTGATGCGCTGTGTGGGAACCCCGCGGCGGCGCGCATTTATGCTGATGCTTTTGGAACAGGTGCTGCTTGGTGCAGCGGGAGCGCTCCTTGGCATGCTTGGCGTGGCAGCAGCCGGGCAGGGGCGCTCCGGCTTCGGTGCAGCATGCCTGTGCGCTGCCTGCTTCGCCGGTGGGGCGGCGGGCGTTGCATGGCGTTTTGCCTCCCAAAGCGTTGCGGCGTTGATGCGGGAGAAAGAATAAAAAAATACAAAAAAATGTTAAAAACCAAGAACATTTCCGTTGACAAGCTTGACAGGCAATGATACAATAATAAACTGCGTTAGCATGGTAATTTGCGGAGATTATCAGCTTTTTTGAGCTGTACCCGCAAGTCACTGCCAGTTTTTGGGTATTGTATGCGCCCAAAAGGGGAAAACTGCACGTTGGGATGACGCGCCCAACAATCAAGCCGCGCAAGCGGTGCTAGTATAGGAGTGAACGCGATGGTGCATGAGGTGCAGATGGGCACGAGGAAGCGCATGAGCTTCTCCCGTATCAACGAGGTTCTCGACATGCCGGACTTGATCGAAATTCAAAAGAATTCCTATCAGCGGTTTGTTACGGAGGATCTGAAAGAGGTGTTGGCGGACGTTTCGCCCATCACTGACTATTCTGAGAAACTGGTCCTTGAATTTGTGGACTATAACATCGACTTTGATCACCCGAAATACTCCGTGGAAGAATGTAAGGAGCGGGATGTTAACTATTCCGCGCCCTTGCGCGTCACCGTGCGCCTTATAAATAAGGAAACCGGAGAAGTGAAGGAGCAGCCGGTGTTCATGGGCGATTTCCCGCTTATGACTGAACAGGGCACCTTCATCATCAACGGCGCGGAACGCGTCATCGTGAGCCAGCTTGTGCGCTCGCCCGGCGTGTATTTCACCGAAGCGATCGACAAGGTGGGCAAGCATTTGTTCTCTGCGCAGGTTATCCCCAACCGCGGCGCGTGGCTAGAATACGAAACCGATTCCAACGAGATCATGTATGTGAAGATCGACCGCCAGCGCAAGGTGTTTATCACTGCGCTGCTGCGCGCGCTCGGCTATGGCACCAATGCCGAGATCATCGACCTTCTGGGCGAGGAGGAGCGTTTGCTCACCACGCTTGAAAAGGATACCACAAAATCCGTTGAGGACGGCCTCATCGAGATTTATAAGCGCCAGCGCCCCGGCGAGCCGCCCACGGAGGAAAGCGCCCGTAGCCTTTTGAACGCGCTGTTCTTTGACAAGCGCTATGATTTGGCGCGCGTGGGCCGCTATAAATTCAACAAAAAGCTTTCGCTCGCCTCCCGCATCTTCGGCCATGTGAGCGCCGAGACGGTCATTGACAAATCCACGGGCGAAGTGTTCGTGGGCGAGGGCGAGGTGATTTCCCGCGAGGCTGCAAAGAACATCGAAAATGCGGGTGTGAAGGCCGTGTACCTTGCGGTGGAAGACAAAAAGATCAAGGTGCTTGGCAACCACTTCGTGGATGCTTCGGCGTATCTGCCGTTCGACCCCGAGGAAGCAGGCCTGAATGAGAAGGTGCATTACCCGACCCTGATGCAGCTGCTTGCGGAGGCGAAGGACATGGACGAGGAAGCCCTGAAGGCATTCCTCAAGGCACATGTATACGACCTGATCCCCCGCCATATTGTGCCGGATGACATCGTAGCCTCCATCAGCTACCTGATCGGCATGGCCTATGGCATCGGCCGCACGGATGACATCGACCATCTCGGCAACCGCCGCATCCGCAGCGTGGGCGAGCTGCTGCAAAACCAGATCCGCGTTGGCATGACGCGCCTTGAGCGCGTGGTGCGCGAGCGCATGAGCCTGCAGGACATGGACACTGCCATGCCCTCCAACCTCATCAACATCCGCCCTGTGACGGCCGCGATCAAGGAATTCTTCGGTTCTTCGCAGCTTTCGCAGTTCATGGATCAGACCAACCCGCTTGCAGAGCTCACGCATAAGCGCCGCCTTTCCGCGCTCGGCCCCGGCGGCCTCAACCGTGAGCGCGCCACGTTCGATGTGCGCGACGTGCACTATTCGCACTATGGGCGCATGTGCCCCATTGAGACGCCGGAAGGACCGAACATCGGCCTCATCAATTCGCTTTCGACCTATGCGCGCATCAACAAATATGGATTTATTGAGGCGCCGTACCGTAAGGTGGACGCGAAGAACCGGGAGATTCTTGACGACATCATCTACCTTACGGCCGATGAGGAGGACGAGTACATCGTGGCCCAGGCCAATGAGCTCACGGGCGTGCACGACGGGAAAGTCTGGTTTGAAAAGGACCGTGTTGTGGCCCGTAAGCTCGACCAGATCATCGAAGTGAAAAACGTGGATGTGGATTACATGGACGTTTCGCCCAAACAGCTCGTTTCTGTGGCAACCGCCATGATCCCCTTCCTTGAAAACGACGACGCGAACCGCGCGCTGATGGGTTCCAACATGCAGCGCCAGGCCGTGCCGCTGCTCGTGCCGGAAGCCCCTGTGGTTGGTACGGGCATGGAATACAAGGCTGCGCACGACTCCGGCGTGGTGGTGCTTGCGCGCGAGGATGCAAAGGTTGTCTCCGTCAGCGCGGATAAGATTGTCACCGAATCGGCGGACGGCATCCGCCACCAGTATAAACTCATTAAGTTCAAGCGCTCCAACCAGGGCACCTGCATCAACCAGCGCCCGATCGTTTCGGTCGGCCAGACGGTGCAAAAGGGCGACGTCCTTGCCGACGGCGCATCCACGGAGCATGGCGAGATCGCGCTTGGCCGCAATATCCTCATCGGTTTTATGACCTGGGAAGGCTACAACTACGAGGACGCTGTCCTCATCAGCGAAAAGCTTGTGAAGGAGGATGTTTACACCTCCATCCACATCGAGGAGCATGAGACTGAGGCCCGTGACACGAAGCTCGGCGAAGAGGAAATCACGCGCGACATCCCCAACGTGGGCGAGGACGCGCTTGCCGACCTCGACGAGCGCGGCATCATCCGCATCGGCGCGGAGGTGCGCTCGGGCGATATCCTTGTGGGCAAAGTTACGCCGAAGGGCGAAACCGAGCTCACCGCTGAAGAACGCCTGCTGCGCGCGATCTTCGGCGAAAAGGCGCGCGAGGTGCGCGACACCTCCCTGCGCGTGCCGCACGGCGAAGGCGGCGTGATCGTGGATGTGAAAGTGTTCACGCGGGAAAACAAGGACGAACTGCCTCCGGGAGTCAACGAGCTTGTGCGCGTGTACATTGCACAGAAGCGCAAGATCTCCGTGGGCGACAAGATGGCTGGCCGCCACGGCAACAAGGGCGTTATTTCCCGCATCCTCCCGGAGGAGGATATGCCGTTCCTGCCCGATGGCACGCCGCTGCAGATCGTTCTGAACCCGCTCGGCGTTCCGTCCCGTATGAACATCGGCCAGGTGCTTGAGCTGCACCTCGGCATGGCCGCAAAGTCCCTGGGCTGGCACATCGCCACGCCGGTATTCGACGGCGCTTCGGAGGAGGACATCAAGGAACTGCTCCAGAAGGCCGGGCGCGACGAAGACGGAAAGACGGTCCTTTACGACGGCCGCAGCGGCGAACCGTTTGAAAACCGCGTATCCGTCGGCTATATGTACTACCTCAAGCTCCACCACCTGGTGGATGATAAGATTCACGCGCGTTCCACGGGACCGTACTCCCTCGTGACGCAGCAGCCGCTCGGCGGCAAGGCACAGTTCGGCGGCCAGCGCTTCGGCGAAATGGAAGTTTGGGCGCTTGAAGCCTACGGCGCGGCGAATACGCTTCAGGAGATCCTCACCGTTAAGTCCGACGACGTCGTGGGCCGCGTGAAGACGTATGAGGCCATCGTAAAAGGCGAGAACGTGCCGGAACCGGGCGTGCCGGAATCCTTCAAGGTGCTCATTAAGGAGCTCCAGTCCCTAGGCCTTGACATCAAGGTGCTTGCGGAAAACAAGGAGGAAATTAAGATCGGCGAACTGACCGATGACGACGATGTGCCGCCCATCGATGTAAATATCGCAGGCACGGAGGACGCGCCCACGATGCTGCCTGCTTCCGGCGACGAATTCAATGAATTTGACGACTTCGACTTCAACGATGAGGACGAGGATGAGGACAGCGACGACGCGCCGCTTGACGGCTTCACCGTGTTTGACGGCGAAGACGGCGAGCATGAGTAATCAACCGGGACGGAAGGGAGAGAAACACATTGTTTGAACTCACCAATTTCGATGCAATCCAAATCGGCCTCGCATCGCCCGAAAAGATCCGCGAATGGTCCCACGGCGAGGTAAAGAAGCCTGAAACCATCAACTACCGCACCCTGAAGCCCGAGCGGGACGGCTTGTTCTGCGAGCGCATTTTCGGGCCGACGAAGGACTGGGAATGCCATTGCGGCCGGTATAAGCGCGTGCGCTATAAGGGCGTTGTGTGCGACAAGTGCGGCGTGGAAGTCACGCGCGCAAAGGTGCGCCGTGAGCGCATGGGCCACATTGAGCTTGCGGCCCCGGTTTCCCACATCTGGTATTTCAAGGGAATCCCCTGCCGGATGAAGATGCTGCTTGACATGAGCCCGCGCGCGCTCGAAAAGGTGCTGTATTTTGCAGCGTTCGTCGTGACCGACCCCGGAACGACCGATCTGCAGTACAAGCAGCTTTTGACCGACAAAGAATACCGCGAGGCGCAGGAGAAGTTCGGCGCGAAGGCATTCAAGGCCGGAATGGGCGCGGAAGCCATTAAAGAGCTTCTGATGCAGCTTGACCTCGTTAAGCTTGAAGGCGAGCTGCGTGCGGAGATTGAGAGTTCCTCCGGACAGAAGCGCGCAAATGCGATCAAACGGCTGGAGGTCATTGAGGCGTTCCTTAAGAGCGGCAACAAGCCGGAATGGATCATCATGGATGTGATCCCCGTCATCCCGCCGGAACTCCGCCCAATGGTTCAGCTCGACGGCGGCCGCTTTGCCACAAGCGACCTCAACGACCTGTACCGCAGGGTCATCAACCGCAACAACCGCCTGAAACGGCTGCTTGAGCTGCGCGCGCCGGACATCATCGTGCGCAACGAAAAGCGCATGCTGCAGGAAGCCGTGGATGCGCTCATCGACAACGGCAGGCGCGGCCGCCCCGTCACGGGCCCCGGCAACCGCCCGCTCAAGTCGCTTTCCGACATGCTACGCGGCAAGCAGGGCCGCTTCCGCCAGAACCTTTTGGGCAAGCGCGTAGACTATTCCGGCCGCAGCGTTATCGTCGTCGGCCCGGAACTCAAAATGTACCAGTGCGGCCTGCCGAAGGAAATGGCGCTTGAGCTCTTTAAACCCTTCGTGATGAAGAAGCTCGTGGAAGATGGCCTTGCCCATAACATTAAGAGCGCAAAGCGCATGGTGGAACGCGTCCGCACTGAGGTATGGGATGTGCTCGAGGTTGTCATTAAAGATCACCCGGTCATGCTCAACCGTGCGCCTACGCTGCACCGCCTCGGCATTCAGGCGTTTGAACCCGTGCTTGTTGAAGGCCGCGCCATCAAACTGCATCCGCTCGTGTGCACCGCATTCAACGCGGACTTTGACGGCGACCAGATGGCTGTTCATGTACCGCTTTCCGTGGAAGCGCAGGCGGAAGCCCGTTTCCTGATGCTTGCATCCAACAACATCCTGAAGCCGCAGGACGGCCAGCCGGTCGTCTGCCCGACGCAGGATATGATCATCGGCTGTTATTACCTCACCCTCCAGCGCGACGGCGAGAAGGGCGAGGGGCGCGCGTTCTCCAGCGAGGACGAGGCGATTATGGCTTATCAGAACGGCGATATTACGCTGCAATCCAAGATACGCATCCGCATGGAGCGCGAATGGAACGGCGAGAAGCGCCGCAAGCTTGTGGATACTTCGCTCGGCCGCGTGATTTTCAACAATGCGATTCCGCAGGATCTTGGATATGTGGACCGCAGCATCGAAGAGAACGCGTTCAAACTCGAGGTTGATAAGCTTGTTGCCAAGGGAGACCTGAAGGGCATTGTGGATCGTTGCTACCGCCGCCATGGCGCGACGACCACAAGCGAAGTGCTCGACCGCATCAAGGCGCTCGGCTTCAAGTATTCCACCCGCGGCGGCATTACCGTCGGCTTCCAGGACATCACCGTGCCTGAGAAAAAGCCGGAGATCCTCGCGGCAGCCGAAAAAGAGGTGGACGGCATCGACAACCTTTATCGTGCCGGTCTCCTTTCCGAGGCGGAACGCAGAAGCAGCGTTATCCGCATTTGGGAAAAGGCAACCAACGAGGTTACCGATGCCCTGATGGCAACGCTTGACCCATATAACCCCATCACGATGATGTCCGATTCGGGCGCGCGTGGTTCCATCAGCCAGATCCGTCAGCTTGCCGGCATGCGCGGCCTGATGGCAGACCCCTCCGGCCAGATCATCGAGGTGCCGATCCGCGCGAACTTCCGCGAAGGCCTCACGGTGCTTGAGTTCTTCATTTCTTCGCATGGCGCGCGCAAAGGCTTGGCTGATACCGCGCTTCGTACCGCGGACTCCGGTTACCTGACCCGCCGCCTTGTGGACGTTTCGCAGGATGTGATCGTCCGCGAGGAAGACTGCTTTGCTTCGCGCGGCGAAACGCCAAAGGGCATGCTGATCGAAGCGATCATGGACGGCAACAAGGTGGTTGAAAAATTTGGCGACCGCATTCTGGGCCGCTATACGGTTGACCCGGTGTTCCATCCCGAAACGGGCGAGCTGATCTGCGATGCGGATACGATGATTACGTATGACATCCGCGACAGGATCCTTGAAGCCGGCATTACCGGCGTGACCTGCCGGATGGTGCTTACCTGCCGCAGCGAACACGGCGTGTGCGCCAAGTGCTATGGCGCGAACCTTGCCACGGGCGGCCATGTGGACATCGGCGAGGCGGTCGGCATCATTGCCGCGCAGGCCATCGGCGAACCCGGCACACAGCTTACGATGCGTACGTTCCACACCGGCGGCGTCGCAAGCGCAGAGGACATCACGCAAGGTTTGCCGCGTGTGGTGGAAATCTTTGAAGCGCGCAAGCCGAAAGGCCTGGCCGTCATTACGGAAATCGGCGGCAAGGTTTCGCTGAGCGAGGGCAAAAAGCGCGAGGCGGCCATCACCAATGAGGATGGCGAAGCCGAGAAGTATCTGATCCCATTCGGCGCAAAACTGCGCGTAAAGGACGGCGACATGGTTGAAGCCGGCGATGTGCTTACCGACGGCTCCGTGAACCCGAACGACATCCTCAAGATCAAAGGCGTTAAGGGCGTTCAGGCGTATATGCTCACCGAGGTGCAGAATACCTACCGCTCTCAGGGCGTTGAGATTGCTGACAAGCATATTGAGGTCATCATCCGCCAGATGCTGCGCAAGGTGCAGATTGAGGATGCGGGCGACACTTCCATGCTGCCGGGCGAGTTGATCGACATCTTCCGGTTTGAACGCGAAAACGAGGACACGATCCTTGCGGGCGGTCAGCCCGCAGTGGCAAAGCGCAAGCTCCTTGGCATCACCAAGGCCGCGCTTGCAACGGACTCCTTCCTCTCCGCGGCTTCCTTCCAGGAAACCACGCGCGTGCTTACCGAAGCGGCCATCAAGGGCAAGGTTGATCCGCTGGTCGGCCTGAAGGAAAACGTCATCATCGGCAAGCTGATCCCCGCAGGCATCGGCCTCAGGCGTTACCGTAACGTTGAGGTTGAGGAGAAGCAGGAAGAGGCTCCTGCGGTCAATATCTAACCAATAAAGCGTGCGCGGGCGATCGCGGATTGTTTCTGCCAGGCAAAAAACGGCAGCAGCACTTTGCGCTCGCCCGCATGGCTTAGCCGCAGCGCGCGGCTTGTAAAACAGGAGGCGACGATGCCAAGGCTTTATACAAACACGGACTGCCCGCTGCATGGCAGCGAGTATTGTGCGCGGCTGCACATGGAAAGCTGCGATACCTGCACGGTGCGCGGCCGGGACGAGGAAGAGATGCAGCTTTTGAAGCAGGATCTTGATGCGATCGCGGCAATGATGCCGGAAGAAGGGATTGCTGCGCTGTTCCTGACGAACGAATGCGTGCTCTGCAAGGGCGAGGAAAAGGGAGCGCGCGCCTGGTATGCGCAAACCGACATTGGAAATGCGGAGCCAAGGCGCAAGCAGTCGGGCTTTCTCGGCATCAAGCGGGAGGCGCGTGCAGGGTCCATCCTGCCGATTCAACTTGCTTGCTGTGACGCTTGCCGCAAACGGTATCTGATGCTGCAATATGTAGCGCCTGTTACGGCGGCGGCCTCGATCGTGCTCGGCTTTGTGCTGATGAGCATCCGAGCAATCCGGGAGCCCTTGATGGCAATCACCCCGGCTTTGCCTGCCATTGTGTTCCTTGTGCTTGCGCTTGGCGGCATCCTTGGCGGTTGGCTTTGGCGCGGGGCGTTACACAAACGCTATGGCAAAATGACGTATCTTTCTATCTTTCGGATCGATACGCTGCGCAGGATGAAGCGGCTTGGCTGGTTCGAGCTTTATGAAACGAAGGACGTTTCACGCTTGGTATTCTCCAAAAAACCGTTTCGCCAAGGGCTGTATACCGGCGCAAGCGGACACGGTACCGCGGACAAACCTGCCGAAGCTGCTGAATTTGCAGAAGAATAGGGCAAAAATGCCCGATTTTGTTTGACAAGGCGCGTTCTGGATGGTAAAATACTTCCGTTGCGCCAAAGTACGCAGCTTTTGTTGTGTGCGCACAAATAATGTTGTGGAAAATGTCCCTTTCAAGGGGTTGCAAGGGATTTTCTTCATATAAACAAGATTCTATTACCGTATTATAACAGGAGGAAAATCATGCCGACCATTAACCAATTGGTTCGCAAGGGCCGTGAACAGGTGCAGTACAAATCCAATGCGCCTATCCTCAAGCAGTGCCCGCAGCGCCGCGGCGTATGCACCGCCGTTCGTACCATGACCCCGAAGAAGCCGAATTCCGCGCTTCGTAAAATTGCCCGTATCCGTTTGACTGACGGCCTCGAAGGTACCGCTTACATCCCCGGCATCGGCCACAACCTGCAGGAGCACTCCGTTGTGCTTATCCGCGGCGGCCGCGTGAAGGATCTCCCCGGCGTGCGCTATCACATCATCCGCGGCGCGTTGGATACCGCCGGCGTTGCCAAGCGCATGCAGGCACGCTCGCTCTACGGCGCAAAGCGCCCGAAGAAATAAGGGAGGGAATCAGTTATGCCGAGACGTGGATTTATCCCCAAGCGCGAAGTGCTTGACGACCCCATGTATGGTGGCAAGGTCGTAACCAAGCTCATCAACCAGGTTATGCTCGATGGCAAGCGCGGCACTGCACAGAAGGCTTGCTACGGTGCGTTTGAGATCATCAAGGAAAAAACCGGCCGCGATCCGATGGAAGTCTTTGAGCAGGCGATGGCGAACATCATGCCCGTGCTCGAAGTTAAGGCTCGCCGCGTTGGCGGCGCCACCTATCAGGTGCCGATCGAGATCCGTCCGGAGCGCCGCCAAACCCTTGGCCTGCGCTGGCTCGTGAGCTATGCCCGCAACCGCGGTGAGCGCACGATGATGGAGCGCCTTGCCGGCGAAATCATGGATGCTGCGAACTCTCAGGGTAACGCTTTCAAGAAGAAGGAAGACACCCACAAGATGGCCGAGGCCAACAAGGCGTTTGCGCATTATCGTTGGTAAGCCCAGAAGGGATTTGCATCAAATCCGGCGTTTGCCGCCGGATTTGATTTTTGCCCGTTCGGGAGCGCGGCAAATGCCGTGCACGTATGCCCGGATAGAAAACAGATACAATAAAAAGGAATTGAACCCACGGGAAAGGAGGAGAAAACGTGGCACGAGACACATCGCTTGAGATGACGAGAAACATCGGCATCATGGCGCATATAGACGCGGGAAAGACGACGACGACCGAGCGCATCCTGTTTTATACCGGTAAAATCCATAAGCTTGGTGAAACGCACGAAGGCGCTGCGACCATGGATTTCATGGTGCAGGAGCAGGAGCGCGGCATCACTATCGCCTCCGCGGCGACAACGGCTTATTGGAAAGGCCACCGGATTAACATCATTGACACGCCTGGTCACGTGGACTTTACCGTGGAGGTAGAACGCTCCCTCCGTGTGCTGGATGGCGCTGTCGCCGTTTTTTGCGCGAAGGGCGGCGTTGAACCGCAGTCCGAAACGGTTTGGCGGCAGGCCAGCAAATATGGCGTGCCCCGCCTTGCATATGTCAACAAGATGGACATTACGGGCGCGGATTTTTACAATGTCGTAAAGATGATGCAAGAGCGCCTGAGCGCCAATGCGGTGCCGATCCAGCTTCCGATCGGTTCGGAAGCGGACTTTGTCGGCTTGATTGACCTTGTAACCATGAAGGCAGAGGTCTATTACGACAACGAAGGCAAGGATATCCGCGAGGAAGAAATCCCTGAAAGCATGCGCGATTTGGCCGAGGAATATCGCCAGAAGATGATTGAGGCCGCTGCCGATGAGGACGAGGCCATCATGGAGAAATATCTGGAAGGCGAAGAAATCAGCGAGGCGGAGCTTAAGCATGCGATCCGCAAGGGAACCATCGCAAACCGCATGGTGCCCGTGTGCTGCGGCACATCTTACCGCAACAAGGGCGTGCAGCCGCTGCTGAACGCCATCGTGGATTTCATGCCCTCTCCGCTGGACATTCCCCCGGCGCAGGGCACCTCGATTGACGGGGCAGAAACCATCACAACCGAATGCTCGGATGATGCGCCCTTTGCCGCGCTTGCATTCAAAATCGTGGCGGATCCCTATGTGGGCAAACTTGCGTTTTTCCGCGTATACAGCGGCACGCTCAAGGCCGGCACATACGTTTACAACGCATCCAAGAACAAGCGTGAGCGCATTGGCCGCATCCTTTTGATGCACGCTGCAAGCCGTACTGAAATCGAGGAAGCGCATGCGGGCGACATCGCCGCGCTCGTGGGCCTCAAGGAGACCGGCACCGGCGACACGCTTTGCGATGAAAAGAATCCGCTTCTTTTGGAAACGATGGAGTTCCCGGATCCCGTCATTCAGGTTGCGATTGAACCCAAGACCAAGGCAGGCCAGGACAAGATGACCATGGCGCTGCTCAAGCTTGCGGATGAAGACCCCACCTTTAAGACGTTTACCGATCAGGAGACGGGCCAGACCATCATCTCCGGCATGGGTGAACTCCACCTTGAAATTATTGTGGATCGTTTGATCCGCGAGTTCCGCGTGGAGTGCAAGGTCGGCAAGCCGCAGGTCGCTTACCGCGAAACGCTCACAAAGACCGTTAAGTCGGAAGGCCGTTATGTACGTCAAACAGGCGGCCACGGCCAGTACGGCCACTGCATTGTGGAATTCTCGCCCCTTGAACCCGGCAGCGGTTTTGAATTTGAGGACAAGACGGTTGGCGGCGCGATTCCGAAAGAATTTATTCCCGCCATTAAGAGCGGCATTGAGGATGCTTCGCGCAGCGGCGTGCTCGGCGGTTATGAAGTTGTGGATTTCAAGGCTACGCTGCTGGACGGCAGCTACCACGATGTGGACTCCTCCGAAATGGCTTACAAGATCGCAGGCTCTATGGCGCTCAAGGATGCGCTGGAAAAAGCGCATTGCGCACTGCTTGAACCTGTAATGAAGGTTGAAGTACTCATGCCCGAAGAATATATGGGCGACGTTATCGGCAACCTCACGGCGCGGCGCTGCCGCATCGAAGGCACCGAGATGCGCGGCAACGCGCAGGTCGTGGATGCGATCTGCCCGCTGTCCGAAATGTTTGGCTATTCAACCGACCTGCGCTCCCGCACGCAGGGACGCGGCACGTTTACCATGCAGTTTGACCATTATGAGCAAGTGTCCGATGGCGTGGCAAAGAAGATCCTCGGCCTGCGCGCTTAAACGAAGCAGAGCTGAATAAAACGGAAATCATACTGAATTTAAAGAAGGAGAGCTACAATGGCAAAGGCAAAATTTGAACGCACGAAACCGCACGTAAACATTGGCACGATCGGCCACGTGGACCATGGGAAGACGACGCTGACAGCGGCGATCACGATGGCGCTGTCGCAGCAGGGACAGGCGGCGGCAATGCGCTATGACGAAATCGACAAGGCGCCGGAAGAGAAGGCGCGTGGAATCACGATCAACACATCGCACGTGGAATATGAGACGGAGCATCGTCACTATGCGCACGTGGACTGCCCGGGTCACGCGGACTACGTAAAGAACATGATCACCGGTGCAGCGCAGATGGACGGCGCGATCCTGGTGGTATCTGCTGCGGACGGCCCGATGCCGCAGACCCGTGAGCACATCCTGCTTGCGCGTCAGGTCGGCGTGCCGTACATCGTGGTGTTTATGAACAAGGTTGACCAGGTAGACGACGAAGAGCTGCTTGAACTTGTTGAAATGGAAATCCGCGAGCTGCTTTCGAGCTATGACTTCCCGGGCGACGATATCCCGATCGTGAAGGGATCCGCACTGCAGGCGCTTGAAGCGATGCAGAACGGAGCGGTTGCGAAGGACACGCCGGAGTGCTAGTGCATCTTCGAGCTGATGGACGCAGTGGACAGCTACATTCCGGAACCG
>DCKB01000046.1:20996-22142 GCA_002320595.1 Christensenella sp. UBA1685 | reverse complement strand
GCGATGGGTAGGGGCCTGTGCGGAAGCATGGGCGGAGTGGAACATACTTCTGCCCTACGCAACAGCCCACTCTTTGCTTCGCCTTGCGGAGGCAAGCTGGGATTTTAAAATTCTTAAAGTTCAACACTATCTCCAACCGAGGATAAGCGAGCAATCCCTCCATTTTCTATCAAATAGGCTTCCCCGCGCAATTCCTCTTTTCCATCATCAATCAAAAGATAACTGCCATCCACTAAAGCGTAGAATTTTGATCCTATACTATCCGGATAGGCAATATCTTCAAGGACACGCAAGCCATCCAAAGTCTCATTTTTTATCATCTGATAATGTGGTAGTATCATAGTCTTCGTTAGATTAAGCCCAATCAGGAACTTCTGATAGTTAGCATCAATGGCTTCTCCAACTAATTCGGGATGAGCATAGACGATATCTGCACTATTCATCGTCCCGGCACTGATCCCCATGACAACGCCAGCATAACCACACATTAAAGTTCTTAAGTCGATTTCTGTAAAGAATTTATTCTGTGTCGGCACATGTCCTCCTGCAAGTATAATAAAATTTGCGCTTTCGACTAAAGCTTTTGCATTAAACTGGTTTCGATGATCCAAAATGTTGTATTCAATAAAAAGAAATCCAGCCGCTTCAAAGCTTGCTTTTATAGATCGTGCAAACTTATCGGTACGTTCAAATTCGTCGGGGGCGGAACAGACAAAAAGTGCATTGCAGGGCTTGGGGATAGCTTTTTTCAGCTCATCTATGAATCCATTTATCGGGTTCAAATCAGCAGAGCCTTCAATTATTGGGTTACTGGTAAGAAAGCATTTCATCATGATGACCTCCTATAACTGAGATTTTAATAAAATAACAGAATCAGTGAAAGAAGTCAACGCTGCGACAAACAGCATTATAAAGTCTGTTCTCTTTTCCGTCCTGCAGTTTATCCCTGACAGCGGTATACAAGCGCACGGCTGTATGCTATGATACCATAAGCGAAAAAGACAGTATGTCCCTGATGGTATTAGCGGAATTAGAATCAAGTAAATCTGGGTTTGGAGGGAAAGTATGAAAAAATGGTATGCCGAGGAATATGAATGGGAGATTAAGGTAATCGGATTTCTCCGCGGTGACCACACAGAGCGGTAT
>DCKB01000046.1:20402-20909 GCA_002320595.1 Christensenella sp. UBA1685 | reverse complement strand
TTCCGATCATGGAGGCCGTAAGAAGTGGCGGAGATTTGGAAAACATTGGCGGAACCAGCAAATACAGCAAGGACATCGTATGCCCGGATGGCAATGTGATTTTTCGGCTGACCGCAAAGAAGCTCGGAAACGAGAATTTCTACAAAGGGAAATTCTTCGATTAATTTCCACTGCAAAATGAACGGATCCCACCCAGTCAAATGCCGGGCGGGATCCGTTTTCATTTCGTGGCCGCTTGACTGCGGTTATTTGTTCAGCTGCGCCGCATAGTAGTTCATCAGGCAGCCGTCGAGCAGAATCTGCTTTTCATCGGCAGTGAGCCCCTTAATGTAAAGGGTGATATCCTCCACGCAGCCACACTTGCGGATGACCTTCGCAGGAATGGTTTCGGTGCCGGTTTCAACTGCCTTGCGGATGCCGGGTACGAACACCATATCGCCGTCTTCATAATCGAACTTGGTGCCTTCCGCAAGGGTGAAGGGAAGGATGCCCCAGTTGATGCAGTTG
>DCKB01000046.1:15288-20394 GCA_002320595.1 Christensenella sp. UBA1685 | reverse complement strand
GCTTGGTGGCGTACTCATAGCAGAAGTTGGCGTAGCCGCCGAGCACCTTTTGGCAGGAAGCGGCTTGCTCACGCGCGGAGCCGTCGCCCGGCTTGTTGGCAAAGATGGCAGAGCCGGTGCTCGTGGTGTTGATGAGTTCTTCCGCGTTGCCGACCTTGGCGAGCGCATCCATCAGCTCCGCGGGCTTTTCGCCTGCGATGCGCGCATTCTCAAGCGCCTGTGCAGCTTTGCTGCGGCCGACGTATTCCGGCACGCGGCGGGAAAGGGCAAACTCGGAAAGGCGCAGCGGGTTGGAGCGGTAGGAGCTTGTTTCGCCGGAGGGAATCAGCTCGTCNNCACAGGATCGTTGATGACGGCCGCGAGCTTTACGAGCAGGTTCTCATTCAGGGCATACATCTTCGGCCAATCCGTGATGTTGGGCCCAAGGCGCAGTTCAACGGAGGGATCTGCTTTGCCGTAGCCGTTATAGCAGCGGCGCTCGTAAACGGATTTGTCGAAGTGGTAATCGATCTCCGGCATATCATAGTCCACATCCGTTGCAGCGGTGATCACACCGTGGTTGCGCGCAGTAGCCGCAATGGAGCGGGCGTCCATAAGCGCAACGGTTGCGATCTGGCCTTCGCCGGGCTTGGAGCCTTCGCGGTTCGGGAAGTTACGGGTGGTGTGGCGGAGGGAAAGGCCGTTGTTGGAGGGCACATCGCCTGCACCGAAGCACGGGCCGCAGAAACTGGGCTTGATGATCGCACCGGATTCAAGCAGTTCCGCAGAAGCGCCCACGCGGGTGAGTTCCAGGCTCACGGGGACGCTCATCGGGTATACGGAAAGGCCGAAATAGCCGTCGCCCACATCGCCGCCCTTGAGGATGGCCGCAGCTTCCATGATGTTATCGTAAGTGCCTCCCGCACAGCCGGCGATGACGCCCTGATCCGCAAGTACGGAACCGTCCGGCTGCACTTTGCTGACGAGGTCGGTCTTGGCTTTCGGGAACTTCTTTGCGGCTTCCGCTTCGACCTCCGCAAGAAGCGCCTTCGCGTTCTTCTGGAACTCGTGGATCGTGTGCGCTTTGGAGGGATGGAACGGCAGCGCGATCATGGATTCCATCTTGTCAAGCTCGATGTGGATCATGCTGTCATAGTAAGCGACATTGCCGGGCTTGAGGGCCTTAAACGCCTCAGGACGGCCGTATACGTCATAATAATGCTTGACCTGATCGTCCGTCTCCCAGATGGAGGAGAGGNNAGGCAGGTGGTCTCGGTGGTCATAACGTCGATGCCGTTGCGGAATTCGACGGGCAGGTTTGCAACGCCGGGGCCCGCAAACTCAAGCACTTTGTTCTTCACAAAGCCGCTGTCAAAGGTCGCTGCAACAAGCGCGAGCGCGACGTCGTGCGGGCCGATGCCCTTCTTCGGTGTGCCGGTGAGGTACACGAGCACAACTTCAGGGGCAGGTACATCGTAGGTGTTCTTGAGAAGCTGCTTCACAAGCTCCGGGCCGCCTTCGCCAACGCCCATGGTGCCAAGCGCGCCATAGCGGGTGTGGCTGTCGGAGCCAAGGATCATGTTGCCGCAGGCAGTGAGCGCCTCGCGGGCATAGCTGTGGATGACGCTCTGGTTTGCCGGCACATAAATGCCGCCGTACTTCTTTGCGGCAGAAAGGCCAAACACATGGTCATCCTCGTTGATCGTGCCGCCGACGGCGCAAAGGCTGTTGTGGCAATTGGTCATGGCATAGGGAAGCGGGAACTCCTTGAGGCCGCTTGCGCGCGCGGTCTGGATGATGCCGACGTAAGTGATGTCGTGCGAAACAAGGCAATCGAACTTGATGCGCATCTTCTTGGGATCGTCGGATACATCGTGCGCGCGGAGGATGGAATACGCGATGGTGTTTTCGCGCGCCGCGTCGGGGCTCATGCTCATCGGCGCGCCTTCCTGCGGCTTGCCGTCCACGAGATACACGCCGTGGGAGGTCAACTCGATCATGGTTTTTTGCTCCTTCTGATTTTTTAATTGAATACATAAACGGAAGCGCCGCATTGCGGCAAGTTCATCTTATCGCAAGAAAATTCGGATTTCAAGGGATGCGCGGGATATATACTTGTATACATTGGCCGCGGCGCTTTCCGGCGCGCCGAACCGGGTTGTACAAGCGGAAATTGTAAACAATCCGCAAACGCTGCGGCGCAGTTGTTCCCTGCCGCGCCGCGTGCTATAATGGATTTGTTATGAATTGGTGGAAAGAAAACAAGCTTCAAAGGCGGATTTATGTTTGTGCCGCGGCCCTCACTGCAGCGGCGTTTGGGTGGTATGCGCTCACGCGCGCAGGCTCTCTTGCGGGGCTTGTCGCGGCGGGGCTATCCGGCCTGCTGTTTGCGCTTTGCCTGCTGCGCGGCGTGGATCACGCGCTCTGCTTCTTTACCGCGGAGCCGCTCCCTTCGCCGGATGCCCGGCTTGGAAGGCGCAGCCTCCGGCGGGATAAACGGCACCCATGGGAGCGCATCGTGCTCTTTCTGCTCATTACGCGCCTCTTCCTTTTTGCCGTGGGGTATGCATTCCACGCAGCGGGCGGCGTTTATGAAGGCGGCATTTGGGATACGCTGCGCGCGTGCTGGCTGAAAAGCGATTCCCCAAGTTATCTTGGCATTGCTGAAAACTGGTACGTAACCGAAGGCGATCCGCGGTTTCACATCGTTTTTTTCCCGTTTTACCCCATCTGTATCCGGGCGCTGAATTTTCTCACGGGAAATTCATTTGTGTCCGCGATGCTTGTTTCCTCGCTTTGCGCGATTGCCGCCGCGATCCTGATGTATGAACTTGCCGCGCTCGATTACGAGCGGGAGACAGCCCTGCGCGCGGTAAAATTCCTGTTTTTGACCCCGGCTGCATTCTTTTTTGCCGCGCCGATGACCGAAAGCCTGTTCCTGCTCTGCTCGCTTGCGTGCGTTTATCTGGTGCGCAAAAAGCATTACCCTTGGGGCTGCCTGTTCGGCGCGCTTGCGGCGTTCACGCGCTCGGTCGGCGTGCTGCTGCTTGCGTTCGTGTTTGTGGAGTGGCTTTATGGGCTTTTGCGCGCGCGGCGCATGGGAACGCTTCCCACGGAAAAGAATACGCTCATCCAGCAGGGGCTTTGCATGCTCCTTGTGCCGCTTGGCCTTGCGGCCTATGTCGCCATCAATTACGCCGTAACGGGCGACCCGCTCAAGTTTATGCAATATCAGAGGGAGCACTGGAGTCAGGGCTTCGGGCTATTCTTTGAAACTGCCGCCTACCAGACGGAATATGCGCTTTCTACGGCTGCGGAGGGGAACCTGCGCCAGCTTTTCGGCCTGTGGCTGCCGAACCTTGCGTATTCCTTCGGCGCGCTCGGGCTTATGGCAGCTGCGGCAAAACGGCTCCGGCCTTCCTATACGGCATATTTTTTGGCCTATTTCGTCGTCGCCATTGGCGCAACATGGCTTTTGAGCGCGCCGCGCTACCTTGCCGCCTGCTTCCCGCTCGCCCTTGCGCTTGCCGCGCTTACGGATACGCGCAGGAAGGACGCCTTGGCGACGTTTCTTTCCCTTGCCGGGCTTGTTGCGTACCTTGCAATGTATGTGAACGGATACCCGGTATACTGAGTTTTCGCACGGAGCGGCGGGAGGACCCCAAAGGCTTCTTTATCGAATGAGCCGTCGCCGCCGGCGGCTGAAGATTGTGCAATTTAATCTCTTTGGAGGTATCATATCATGAACGCAGAAAAACGAATCGTACTTGTGATTGACATGCAGAACGATTTTATCACCGGCACGCTCGGCACGGCGGAAGCGCGCAGGATTGTTCCCGCGGTAGCGGCACGCATCGAGGCGGAGCGCGCGGCGGGCGCGATGCTCGTTTTCACGCGGGACACGCACGGAAACGATTACATGCAATCCCTTGAAGGCAAGCTCCTCCCCGTTGCGCATTGCGAACAGGGCAGCGCGGGTTGGGCGCTTGCGCCTGAGATCGCCCCGCTTGCGGAGGGCGCGCGCATCATCGACAAGCCCACGTTCGGCTGCGTCGCACTGCCGGAGCTTCTTCGCCCACATGTGGGGCCGGAAACGGAATTCCTGCTTATGGGCCTTTGCACGGACATCTGCGTGGTGTCGAACGCACTCCTTTTGCGGGCTTATTTCCCGGGAAATCGCATCTTCATCGCGCCGGATTGCTGCGCGGGCGTCACGCCTGAAAGCCATGCGGCGGCGCTTACTACAATGCAAATGTGCCAGATTGAACAGGCATAATCCCGTTACAGCACTTTAATTAACAAAGGAGAGCGCAACATGCAA
Organism: Christensenella sp. UBA1685; assembly: GCA_002320595.1. Lineage (GTDB taxonomy): Bacteria > Bacillota > Clostridia > Christensenellales > CAG-138 > UBA1685. The sequence goes on along the minus strand of DCKB01000046.1, from coordinate 16,094 downwards.
AAACCTGTTTTGGCCATCCTCGCGGCCGGCATGGGCAGCCGCTATGGCGGAGGCATCAAGCAAATGGATCCCATTGACCCGGAAGGCTGCTTCATAATCGATTATTCGGTGTATGACGCGCTGCGCGCCGGGTTTGATGAAGTCGTGTTCATTATCAAGCATGCAATCGAAGCTGATTTCAAAGCGACGATCGGCACGCGCGTCGCCCCGCACATCAAAACGGCCTATGCGTATCAGGAGCTTGATCAAATCCCCGCAGGCATTGCTCTGCCGGAAGGCCGTGTGAAGCCGCTCGGCACAACGCATGCCCTGCTCTCTGCGGAGAAAGCCATCGCCGGGCGGCCGTTTGCCGTCATCAATTCGGATGATTATTACGGGCCGGAGGCCTTCCGTTTGCTGTACGGGTTTCTATCCGACCCTGCGCATGCGGACGAGCACCTTGCGGTGGGTTATCTCCTTGAAAATACGCTGACCGACCACGGCAGCGTCAACCGCGGCGAATGCGTGGTGGAAAACGGATACCTCGCGCGTATCAGCGAGCGGCTCGGCATCGTAAAAACGCAGGAGGGTGCGGAATACAAAAACGCGGCGGGCGAGGCCGTGTTCCTGCCGCGCGGCACAACGGTTTCCATGAACTGCTGGGGGTTCCAAAGCGGCCTGTTTCCGCTGCTGCATGCCCGCTTCGAAGAAAACCTCGCCGCAGGCCTTGCCAAAAATCCGCTGAAATACGAGGACTTGCTGCCGGATGCGGTTTGCGAGGTCATCCTTGCCGGGAAGGCGCGCGTGCGTGTGCTGCCGACGCACGA
>DCKB01000046.1:0-15269 GCA_002320595.1 Christensenella sp. UBA1685 | reverse complement strand
TGGCGTAACCTACCATGAGGATAAACCGATGGTGATGGAAAGCATTCGCGCACTGAAGGCACGGGGTGTGTATCGGGAAAGGCTCTGGGGCTGAAATGCATATCCGTCCGTATGAACCGCGCGACCGGGAGCGTATGCGGGAGGTTTGCCTTGCAACGGCTACACCGCGCGTCTATGAGGATGCGNNCAATGGATTCTTCTGATGTACAACGACTATTACACGGAATGTGAGCCTTCGACCTGCTTCGTCGCCGCCAATGATGCGGATGAGGCGGTGGGCTATATCATCTCCGCGCCGGATTACAGGCGCTACCGCATCCGCTTCCTGCCATATCTGCCCCGAATTTGGCGCTGCTCCCGCAGCGCGGCGCGCAACTGGCTGTTTCATCAGGTGGAGGGCCGCTTTGCGCGTGCGTATCCCGCACACCTCCACATCGATGTTTTCCCGGAATATCAACGGCTTGGCCTCGGCCATCAACTGATGGATGCCTTGCTTGCCGCCCTCCGCGCAAAAGGCGTGCGCGGCGTGATGCTAGGCTGCGGGAAAAGCAATGGGAAGGGCAATGCGTTTTACAAAAAGTATGGCTTTACATGCCTTGGGGAAGCGCGCGGCACAGTGCTTTGGGGGATGCGGCCATAAAGTGCTGCCGGCAACACATGGTTATATTTCCATAAGCAATTCTTCTATTAAACCTCATTCTAAAAGCTTTACTTTTTGCTTGTTCTGATATATTATAGTTCGGGTTCAAATGGGCCAGTCTAAAACAGGAGGATGCAGCCATGAACAAAACATATGATGCGGTCATCATCGGCGCAGGCCCGGCGGGCATTTTTACTGCGCTTGAGCTGATTAAGCACGACGAAACGAAAAAGGTGCTGCTGATGGACAGCGGACGTGCTATCGCGCAGCGCAAATGCCCGGCACGTATTACTGGAAAATGCGTGGGCTGCAATCCCTGCGCCATCATGAGCGGTTGGGCAGGCGCGGGCGCGTTTTCGGACGGCAAGCTTTCCCTTTCGCACGAGGTAGGCGGCAACATCACAAAATACATTCCGGAGGCAGAGGCACAGGCACTCATCGACTATGCGGACTCCGTCTATGTCGGCTTTGGCGCGCCGGATGCCGTGCACGGCAAGGGCGATCCGAAGGTGGCTGAAATCGCCTATGAGGCAAGCCGCCACAACATCCATCTTGTGCGCTGCCCCGTGCGGCACATGGGCACGGAATATTCCGCAATTGTGCTTGAAAACATGTACAAGTGGCTGATGGAACACGAGAACTTCACGTTCATGGGTTCCACCACCGCAGAGCGCGTGATCGTGGAAAACGGGCGTGCAGTTGGCGTGCATTATGGTTCCGGCAAGGATGCAGGCGATGTTTACGGCGGAAACATCATTATGGCCCCCGGCCGCGGCGGCGCACAATGGCTGCAAAACGAGGGCAAACGCCTTGGCATTTCGCTTTCCAACAACGAGGTGGACATCGGCGTGCGCGTGGAGGTGCCCAATTCCATTATGGATCACCTGACGCAGCACCTTTATGAGGCGAAACTTGTTTATTATGCGGACACGTTTGAAAACAAGGTGCGCACGTTCTGCATGAACCCCGGCGGCATCGTGAGCGAGGAACACTACGAAGGCGGCATCGCCGTGGTGAACGGCCACAGCTATCACGATGCAAACCTGCGCACGGAAAACACAAACTTTGCGGTGCTGGTGAGCACGCATTTCACCAAGCCGTTTGATGAGCCGATTAAATACGGCAACTACATCGCGCAGTTAGGCAACATGCTGACAGGCGGCGGCGTAATGGTACAGCGCCTGGGCGACCTTTTGCTCGGCCGCAGGACGGATGCTTCCCGCCTTGCAAAGTCCACCACGCGGCCAACGCTTACGACGGCCGTGCCGGGAGACCTTTCCTTTGTGCTGCCGCACCGGCATTTGACGAGCATCATCGAAGCGCTCCGCGCTTATGACAAACTTGCCCCGGGCCTTTACTCCCGCAACACGCTGCTTTACGGCGTAGAAGTGAAGTTTTATTCCTGCAAGCTTGAAGTGGATAACCGCTTCCGCACCTCTGTGCCCGGCCTTTATGCCATCGGTGACGGCGCAGGCATCACGCGCGGGCTGATGCAGGCGAGCGTCACGGGCGTGATCGTGGCAAGGGATATTTTGGAGAAGAAATAAAGAAATGGAAACGGGCGCACCCGCGGGTGCGCCCGTTTCGCACAAGCGAATTTAGTCCTCAAGAATCCTTCCGTCCGTGGAAACCGTTACCACCTGCCAGGGAATGAATTTTCCGCTCGCCTGCAGCGCGGACTTTACTGCGTTTTCAATGCCGCCGCAGCAGGGCACTTCCATGCGGACAACCTTTACGCTCTTGATGTTGTTATTGCGAAGGATTTCCGTCAGCTTTTCGCTGTAATCCACACTGTCGAGCTTCGGGCACCCCACAAGCGTGGTCCGCCCGCGCACGAAGTCGCGATGGAAGGCGGCGTAGGCATATGCGGTGCAGTCTGCCGCAACGAGCAGGTGCACATCCTCAAAATACGGTGCATTGACCGGAACGAGCTTGATCTGCACCGGCCACTGCCGCAGTTCCGACACCATGGGCGCTGCGCTGCATGCCTCCGGCTCTGCCGTGCCGCGCACAATCGCCTTTGCCTGTGTGCCAGGGCAGCCGCAAGGCAGCGTTTTCCCGTCGCCCTGCATCTTTTCCTGTTTGTTTTTCAGCACGGCTGCCTCGTCATACGCCGCAGCTTCCCGCTCCACAAAGGTGATCGCCCCTGTGGGGCAAGCGGGCAGGCAATCGCCAAGCCCGTCACAGTAATCGTCGCGCATGAGCTGCGCTTTCCCACCTACCATGGCGATTGCGCCTTCATGGCATGCTGCCGCGCATGCGCCGCAGCCGTTGCATTTTTCTTCATCAATCTGAATGACCCTGCGAATCATATCGTGTTCCTCCTTCTTCTTCTTGACTCCGTACCTGCATCATACTATACTGTCAATTAAAATTATGTTGTCTCTCCAACAAAATGAGGAAATTATGAATGATAAGCTGATCGCGCAAAGCGATTTGTTCCGCGGAATTTCGCCGGAAGAAGCGGCCGCCATGCTGCATTGCCTTCAGGCAGTGGAACGGCGCTACCCAAAGGGCGCGCTGATCTGCCGTCAGGGCGAAGCTGTTCCGGCCGCAGGGCTGCTGCTTTCCGGGGAGGTGCACATCGTGCAGGACGATCTCTGGGGAAATCAAAGTATTTTTTCGCGCATCGGCCCGGGGGAGCTGTTCTCGGAGGCCTATGCTGCCGTGCCCGGCGCGGTTTCGCTGGTGAACGCTGTCGCCGCGCAGGAAAGCAGCGTGCTTTTGCTCAGCGTTTCCCGCATCCTGCACATCTGCCCTTCGGCCTGTGCGTTTCATGCGCAGCTCATCCGCAACCTTCTTGCATGCGTTGCGCAAAAGAATCTCCGCTTGGCGCAAAAGATTACTCACACTGCGCCAAAAACCATCCGGGGCAGGGTGCTTTCCTATCTTTCGGCGGAATCCATCCGCCGGGGGAAGCGCAGCTTTCAAATCCCGTTTTCCCGCCAGCAGCTCGCGGATTACCTTTGCGTGGAGCGCAGCGCCCTTTCCGCAGAGCTTGGCAAAATGCAGCGGGATGGATTGATCGAATTCCGGAAGAACGCGTTTTCCCTGAAAACGCAGGAGTAGCAAAAAAGCGGCTCCAGCGGCAACGCGGCGCGACCATTGTGCACTGAGAAGCAGCACCGAAGGTGCTGACGGGGATTGCCATAACCCGCAGCCCTTTACGAAAATAAGACAAGCCTCAGACCGCTTGCGCGGACAGCTCCTTTGCCAAAGGAGCCTTTTGGTTAAAACATACCAAAAAGCCCCCTTTGGAAAGGGGGTGGCAGCGGCAAAGCCGCTGACGGAGGATTGTCGTAACAACACATCCTGACGGGGGATTGCCGTACCCCGCAACCCTTCGCAGAAATAAGGCAATCCTCCGTCGCCTGCAGCCGTTTTTATTCCTCCTCTTCCTCCGGGGGGAGCGGGCGCACCTGCACCGCAAGGCGCGTGACGCGGAGGTTTTGGAGCTTTTTCACCGTAATGGTCAGGTTTTTGTAATCGAAACTGTCCCCAACCTTTGGATAATCGCCAAGCATTTCGATGGCCCAACCGCCAAGGGTGGCATTGTCATCGTCGAAATCCCGGTCGTCGATGTCCAGTTCTTCAAAGAAATCATAAATGCGCATGTTGCCGTCGGCTTCGTAGGAGTCGTCGCCGGTTTGCACAAATTCGTCCACGATCTCATCCGATTCATCCCAGATATCGCCCACAAGCTGCTCCAGCACATCCTCCATGGTCAAACAGCCCATCGTGCCGCCGTATTCGTCCGTCACAATGACCATGTGGCATTGGCGCGTTTTCATGACGGCAAGCACATCGTCAAGCGGCATGGTTTTATGCACGAAGTTTACCGGCATGAGGATCGAGCGCAGGTCAAACTGCGGCCGGTCCACCAGCTCCTTGAAAAAATGGTTCAGGTGCAGGATGCCGATGATGTTGTCGATGCTGTCCGCATAGACCGGGATGCGGGAAAACGGGGAATCGTATGCTGTTTCAAGCACCTCGTCCCACGGGTCCTCAATGTCGACGGCAAGCATATCCACGCGCGGCGTGATGACCTCGTAGGCGAGCACATCGCCAAAGTCGAGCGCGCTCTGCAGAAGCTCCGCGCGGTCTTCGTCGATCACGCCTTCGTCCTCTACGGTTTCAAGGATGGTTTCAAGGTCATCCTCCGTCACGGAAGGCCCGCTTTCGCTCAGGCCGGCCCAGAGGCGGTCAAGCAACATCAGAAGCCTGTTGAATACCCATACGATGGGCTTTGTGACGATCATCATCGCCCGAAGGGGCAGTGCAACAACCTTTGCAAACCCTTCCGCCACCTGCACAGCCACGATTTTCGGCACGATTTCACCAAAGGTGAGGATCAGCACCGTCATCACCGCCGTTGCAACCAGCGCGCCTTCATCTCCCATCAGGGAGAGCGCGATCACCGTTGCTACCGATGAGGAGGCGATGTTCACAAAGTTGTTGCCGATCAGGATCGTAACAAGCGCGGAATCATAGGCCTGATAGATGCGATAAGCCGCTTTTGCGGCAGGCCCGCCGTTTTCGGCGGCGTTTTTCATGCGCATCCCGTTCAGGGACGCATAGCTAATCTCCGAACCGGAAAAGAATGCGGAAAGCGCGATCAGGATTACAATCAGGAAATACTGCATCAGGCTGCTCCTCCCTGCTCAGCGGCTTCCGCATGGTCCTCCTCATGGTCGTCCTCATCGTAAATCTCACCCACGAGTTCTTCGAGAATATCTTCCATGGTGATGATGCCAAGCGTTTTCCACTCTGCGTCGCGCACGATGGAAAGGTGCGTTTTGTTCTGGCTCATCACAGGGAACAGGTCGTCAATGGGCATATCGGCATCCACAAAGTGCACGCTTTCCATGATTATGCTGAGTTCCGGCGTTTCGCCGCGCATATGCGCCTTAAGATATTTCCGGATCAGCAGCACGCCGATGGGGTGCCCTTCCTCATCCACTACAGGCAGGCGCGAGTGCGCGTTATCCCGGATGACGGAAAGAATCTCCGCATGCAGCGCGTTCACCGGCAGAAAAACAACCTTTTCCCACGGGGTGAGCACTTCGCGCACGAATGTGTCCGAAAACTGCAGCGCGCTCTGCACAAGCTCGGTTGTATCCTCATCAAGCGCGCCTTCCGCCGCAACGGTTTCCATGATGTCGTACAATTCATCCTCCGTAACGGTGGGTTCTTCCTTCGCCTTTTTAAAGGGCTTGCTCACCCATGCGCTCAGTTTGGAGAATATGAACGAAACGGGCGTGAAAAGTTTCATCAGCAGGATCAGCGAGCCGGATACCATGAGCGCAAAGCGTTCGTTGCAGGCCTTTGCAAACCGCTTGGGGATCATTTCGGACACGAAAAACACGACCACCGTAATCACGACCGTGGTCGCATCCACTGCGCCTTCGCCCCATAGCTTCGTTGCCATAAGCGTAGCGATGCTTGCGCAGCCAATATGCATTATGTTGTTGCCGATCAGAAGCGTTGTAAGCGCCTTGTCAAAATGTTCCAGAATATAGAGAACGCGCGTGGCCCGCTTATCACCATTGTCCGAATAGCTCATCATGCGGATGCGGTTTACGGATGCAAGCGCAATCTCAGTCCCTGCAAAATATGCGCCGCCAAGAATCAGAAGGAAAATGGATATGAAATACCCTGTTGGACTTCCGTCCTCCATTGTGGAGATCAGCTCCTTTAAATTTTATATTATTTAACATTATATGATTTTTCCTGAACTTTTGCAACTCTGCCGAGGCGCCGTTCACGGGAGGCGCTTTTCCTGCCGGATGCATATGCTTTTATAAGAGGAGGGTACCGCTTATGCAACCGGATGAATACGTATTGCTTGGTGCGGCGCTTGCGCTGCAAATCGCAGAAGGCCTTTGTGACGATGAACTGGAAGCAGCGGCAGCGCTTTATACCGTAATCGGCGACCAGCTTGCGCTGATTGCCGTGGCGCGGGCGCGTGCGGCCGCACAAACGAAATAACGCTTTATGCAGGCGCATGTGCCGCCGTGCGCCTGATTTATGCAGTTTATATGCATTGCTGTTTTCCATAGTGTTTCCCGCATTGCGGCCTGCACACTTTTCTGGTATCCTTTTGATAACAAATAACAAATGGAATCCGCCGTGCGGATACAGGGCGGGTTTGGAGGCAACGCATGGACAATACTTTTTTGCCGCTCATCTTCCGGATGCGCTATATCAACCGGTGGAGCCTGATGTTCAACACGGAGCAGGAAGATTTGATGCAGCACACGGCGGAATGCGCGTTTCTTGTACATTTTCTCGCAACCATCGGAAACCGCTGCTTTGAAAAGCAATATGATGCCGACAGGCTTGCGGTCTGCGCGCTGTTCCACGATGCGCCCGAAGTGCTCACGGGCGACCTGCCGACGCCGGTAAAGTACTACAACGATGAAATGAAAACCATCTACAAGCAAATTGAAAAAAGCGCTGCCGACAAGCTGAAAAACCACCTGCCGCAGGAACTCCGCGCGGACTATGCCGCCTATCTGCATGCCTCGGAGCTGACGCCCGGCGAAAAGAAGCTGCTCAAATGCGCGGACAAGCTTTGCGCTTACATCAAATGTATTTATGAGCTCAACGCCGGGAATCAGGAATTCCAGCATGCATATGCGGCAATCGGCAAGGAGATCGGCGCAATCCAAAGCGATGAACTCCAATATTTCCTTGTGCATTGCCTGCCCGCATTTTCCCTTACGCTGGACGATTTGCAGGGCACGCTGTAAGATACGGCTTTATTATCCTTTGAACTCCCGCTCGTGTGCTTTGAAAAAGTCATAATAGGCGCGGACATTGGCAAGTTCCGTCCAGCGCTTCACATCCACGGGGTTGGCGTCAAGATCGTAAATTTTTGCACCGCAGAACGCGAGGATGAACGGCGAGTGCGTGGCGATCACGAGCTGGCAGCCAAAGTAACGCACGGAATCCGAAAGAAAGTCAACGAGCTCTGCCTGCCGCGCGGGGGAGAGGCTGTTTTCCGGCTCATCCAAGAGATAAAGCCCATCCTCGCCAATCTTTTCCGTAAAGTAGCGGAACGCGCTTTCCCCGTTGGAATATTCCCGAACGTTGTCCATCAGCTCCTTGCGCACGAATTTCGATTGCGTGAGCCGCTTTGCGTTGTTGTTCCGCTTGAGTTTCTCGTAATCTTCAATGGACTCCAGGCGGAATTCGGAGTACTTTGTGCTTAGGTATTCCTGAAACAGTTCATCCCGCCGGTGGTCTATCCCTTCGTTCAGGCTGCGGAGGTTGAGCATGTAATCAAACACATCATCGCTTGTGATGATGCGGCATCCGCCGGGCGGGTCTTCCAATCCGGCGCCGCATAGGGCGAGATAATCCGGAAAAAAGTTGGACTTGTTGAAGGCGGAATCCCGCGCTGCGGCCACCTTTTCCGCGATGATGTTGAGCGCGGTCGTTTTGCCTGAGCCATTTCCGCCATAAAGGATTGTGACGGGCGAAAAATCGATTTCCAGAAACGCGTGGCGGGAGAGCACCTGAAAAGGGTAGAATGAATCATAGCAGGTGCGCTTTTGGCCGAGAAAAAAATCGAACTCCCGGTCTGAATCGGGGAAGGTGAAGCGCGAAAGATAAACCATGCGGTCCTCCGGATGCAGGCTTTACAGGAACAGCGCAACAGCTTGTGCGTTTAAAGCAGCTTTTGCGTTTGCTTGTAAACGTCGCCCGAACCAAGGGTGACGACCAAATCGCCCGGCTCGGCATTCGCATCAAGGTAAGCGCGGATCTCTTCAAATGTGGGAAGGTAAACCGCCTTTGTGCCGCCCGCATTGATGCCCGCAACCATGTCCCGTGCATGCACGCTGCCATCGTCCGTTTCGCGGCCGGGATAGATGTCCGGCACAAGCACTTCATCCGCAGGGGCAAAACAGGTCACGTTTTTGCAGAAGAGCGTTTTTGCCCGGGTATAGGAATTGCACTGAAATACGCACCAGAGCTTCCCGTGCGGCACGCGCGCGGCGGCGGAAAGGGTTGCGTTGATTTCAGCCGGATGATGCGCGTAATCGTGATAGTACTTTATGCCGCTGCGTTCGCCGAAAAATTCGAAGCGGCGGCGCGTGTTCTCAAACGCATGCAGCGCTTCTGCGATCGCCGGGAAGGGGGTGCCCGCATAGAGCGCCACAGCCGCGGCGGCAATGGCGTTTATGATGTTATGCTCGCCCGGCACACAAAGGGAGATGCGGCCCAAGCTCCTGCCTTCATACAGAAGATCGAAGGCAGGGCAACCGGCTGCATCGTAAACGATGTTGCCGGGCGTATAATCCGCGTTTGCCATGCCGTAGGAAATGTGCGCGCCCCTGTGCTCCACAAGCAATCTGCGCACGCGCGGATCGTCCGCACAGCCGATGAACATGCCGCCTTGCGGAAGAAGGGCAAGGAATTTGCGGAACGCATCGGTGATGTGGTCGATGTCCTTATAATAATCCAGATGATCGTCGTCAATATTGTTGATCAACGCTACGGTTGGGCGCAACGTCAGAAAGCTTTCCACATATTCGCATGCCTCGGTAATAAACATGTCGTGCGCGCCGATGCGAACACCGCCGTGGAGGATATCCACAAAACCGCCGATGTGCACTGTGGCGTCCGGCTTGCCGGACTCGCAGATGTACGCCAACATGGAAGTGATCGTCGTTTTGCCATGGCAGCCCGCAATGCCGATCACATCCTTGTAGCCTTCGGTCAACTGGCCGAGCGCAACGGATCGCTCCAGCTCCGGAATGCCCCGTTCCTTTGCAGCCACACGCTCTACGTTCGTTGGCTTAATCGCCGCAGAATAAATGACGAGGTCGGCCGCACCGAGATTGTCAGCCGAATGGCCGATTGTGACCGGAACGCCGAGTTGCTGCAGGCGCTGTGTAAACGGGGAAACATTTGCATCGGAGCCCTGCACGGCATAGCCCCGGTCACGAAGGATCTGGGCGAGACCGTTCATTGAGCAGCCGCCGATGCCGATGAGATGGATGGTTTTATGGTCCGTAATGTGCGTCATACCGGTTTTCCTCAATTCTTTCTATAAAAATTCAGCGAAATCGTAAGAATACAGGAAGTATACTACGTTTTGTGGGAAAAGGGAAGCGTGCGGCATACATGCGTGAATGCCGCATCCGGAAAAGCGCCTTTTGCACGTTCCGCATCCGCACGGCTTTCAAAGAGCCCGAACACGGCGGAGCCGCTCCCGGTCATACAGGCGGCGAGCGCGCCCTCTGCGCGCAGGCGGTCTGCATAGCGTGCGATTTCCGGCACAAGCCGGGTGACAGGCGCAGTCAGCGCGTTGAATACGCGCGCCGCGAGCGCCTGCACATCGCCCGCACGCAGCGCGGCAGCGGCGCCGCCGGCGTCGCCCAAAGGCAGCGGCAGGGAAAGGCCTTCAAAGAGCGCCCTGGTGCTGACGCCGCGCGCGCCTTTTACAAGAAGCAGGTTGAGCGCCATGCCGGGAAGCGGCGTGATCCGTTCGCCAATCCCTTCGCAGAGCGCTGCGCCGCCTGCAAGGCAGAACGGAACGTCCGCACCGGTGCGCGCTGCGATGGCGAAAAGCTCCACTTCCGAAAGCGCGCCGTAAAGCGCCTGCATGCCGGAAAGCACGGCCGCCGCATCTGCGGAGGAACTCCCGAGCCCGGCTTCCGATGGGATGCGGGCATGGATTGTAATGCGCGCTCCATCCGTTTTTGCGGCGGCACGGTAAGCCTCCGCAGCGCGCAATGCCGCACTGCGTTCGGGAAGCGGCACATCCGCCGCCACGGAAACCGCAGTTGCGGGTTCAACCGTGACCGTATCGCAAAGGTCGATGGCGTGCATGATGGTGCAAAGCTCGTGGTAGCCGTCCGGCCGCCTGCCGAGCACATTGAGCAAGAGGTTAATTTTTGCATGCGCTTCATATTCCATATATTCATTATAAGCCCAAAACGGTTAAAAATCACGGAAAACGTCAATGCTTGCACTATCTGTGAATCTATTTGCATGAAGGAGAATGAACGACGGAATGAAAAAAAACATGCTTTTGTTTTTTGTGCTCACATTGGCGCTGCTGCTTTGCCTGCCGGGGCGCTGGGAAAGCGCCAGCGCACACCGGGAGAGTGCGCAAAGCGTATATGAATCGGTATTCCGCCTCCATGTAATTGCAAACAGCGATTCGGCCGAAGATCAGGCCGCAAAGCTTCGCGTGCGGGATGCAATCCTTGCATATGAACGCGCGCGCATGGAGCATGCCGAAACAGCGGAGGAGGCACGCGCGCGGTTGATGGAGGATGGCGCGGGCTTGCTTTTTGCAGCGGAACAGGCGCTTGCAGAATGCGGCATGGACTATGGCGCATCGCTTGAAGTTGGAACGTTCCCCTTTCCACAGCGGGAATATGGGGCAGAGGTTTACCCCGCGGGGGAGTATGCTGCGCTGCGCGTGGTGCTCGGCGCGGGAAAAGGGCAAAATTGGTGGTGCGTGATGTTTCCGCCGCTGTGCATATTGGAGCTCCCCGGTGGGGAAATTGACTATGAGGAGCTGAAGACGAACAGCTTCCTCATCAAGCTCTTGAAAAGCATAGACGGAGGAAAGCTATGGAACACAATAAGCGAAAAGCTGCGCTGATGCTCGTGCTGGTGCTCACGATCTGCGCCCTGCTGCAATCCACGGCGCTTGCAGCCGCGCTGCGCGTGGGCTCACGCGGCGAAGAGGTTAAACAGCTGCAAACAAAACTGAAGCGATGGGGGTATTACACCGGCGCGGTGGATGGCATCTTCGGCTCCGGAACAAAGAAGGCGGTCGAGCATTTCCAGCGCAAAAACGGCCTCACGGTGGATGGCATTGTGGGAAGTGCCACGGCAAAGGCGCTCGGGCTCACGCTCTCGGGCAGCAGCTCGTCCGGAAGCTCCGGCGGCTCGTCCTCATCAAGCAACTCGGGAAACCTGTATCTGCTTGCGCGGTTGGTATATGGCGAGGCGCGCGGCGAGCCGTATAAGGGCCAGGTCGCGGTGGCGGCGGTGGTGCTGAACCGCATGAAGTCCAGCAAGTTCCCCAACAGCATGAGCGGCGTGATTTACCAGAGCGGCGCGTTTTCTGTGGTAAGCGATGGGCAGATCAACCTTTCGCCGGATGAAACGGCGATCAAGGCTGCGCGCGACGCCATGAACGGCTGGGATCCCACCAACGGGTGCCTGTATTATTACAACCCCGCAAAGACGACAAACCAATGGATGCTTTCCAAGCCTGTGCTGCTTCGGATTGGGAACCATTCGTTTTTCCGGGGCTGAGGAGGAAACGCAATATGAATCAGAAAACAAAGGATACGTTGGAACGCATCGTACTGCCGGCAATTCTCGCCATCGCGCTTGTTGCCGTAGCGTTCTGGGGCTCGGAGCAATCCGCTCTGGCTGAGGAATATAAAACCAGCACAACTGCGATGTATACCCGGGCGTTCACGGAACTCTGCGATAATATAAACAACCTTGAGACAGCGCTCGGGAAGCTTCGCGTCACCGCGTCGCCCGCACAATATGTGTTGTTGCTGGACGATGTCTGGCGGCTTTCAGGCGCAAGCGTGAGCCTGATGTCGCAGATCCCGGCATCCCACATTGACACGGCAGACTTGAACAGCTTTGTGGTGCGCCTGGGAGATTATGCGCACGGGCTTACCAAAAAGGCTGTGCGCGGCATCCCGATGACGGAGGAGGATCAGGCGCAGCTTGCGGAGCTACACAACGCCTGCATCCGCATCGGCGCGGAGTTAAACGAGCGCCTTGCGGTGGGGGATATTCCCGTTGCGGTTCTCACCAACGATGGGTATTTCACATCGGAAGCATCGGAAGCATCCGAAGCTGGACAAGGCGAGGGTGAAGGCAGTGGGCAATATGAGGAGCAGGAGGGACTTGAAGAGTTCCCGACGCTGATTTATGACGGGCCGTTTTCCGAAAGCACCGAGAAGCAGGAGGCCAAAGGGCTTACCGGCAACCCGGTCAGCGAGGAGGAAGCACGCACGATTGCGGCAAAGGTAGCGGGACTTTCCGAAATTGAGCCACAGGGCGCTTCGGATGGGACGATTCCCGCGTACGATTTCCATGGTACATATGAGGACGGGCGCGAGGTGGATATTTCCATCACAAAAACGGGCGGACATTTGCTGTGGCTAATGTCAAGCGCCACAGGCGGCGCTGAGGGCGTGCCGGATGAGGCGGAGACAGCCCGCTTCCGGGAGGCGGCGGAAAAGTATCTTGTTGAAAACGGGTATGCCGGCATGCGTGCCACCTATGCCCAGTATTACGGCGGCTGTGCGCTCATCAACTTTGCGGCAACGCAGGGGGACGTGATCCTGTACAGCGATCTTGTGAAAATTTGGGTAGACCGGGAAACGTGCGGCGTGATCGGCGTGGATGCACGCAATTACCTGTTCAGCCACACGGAACGCACGCTCAATGCGCCTTCCATTTCGATGGAGGAGGCGGAAGGCATGCTTTCTGAGAACCTCACCGTGAAGGACCGGGCGCTCGCTTTCATCCCGATTACGCCGCAAACAGAGCGGCTGTGCTATGAGTTTAAGGGCACCTGCGGCGAGGAGGAATACATCGTGTACATCAACGCAGAAACGGGAGAGGAGGAGCAAATCTTCCGCATCATCAACACAGAGGATGGGCAATTGGTGATGTAGCACATAAGGCCGAAGGCGCAGGCGGCAATGCAGGGAAAACCTTGCTTGGCAAGCAGCGCTGCGCAATCAATGCACGTACCGCCAAGTGCGATGGGATCCCCGGGGGCCGCGGCCCCGGCCCCGCGGTTTTATTTGACGGACTGTGGGCGCACCCGCGTGCGCCCTTTTTGTGCGCGATAAAAGCCGCAAGGGGGGAATTCTTCAATTTACCGCATGTTTTCACGAATTCTTTTCATTTCCGCGTTTGACAAGCGTGCTTAAATGCACTACGCTATTGATAATCTTTGGAAGGGCGGTGCACTGCGCTTGTTTGACGCTTATTCTGCGGCGCGGGAAGCTGCTGCCGCCTTGCTGCGCCGCGCAGGAATTGCATCTGCGCAGGATGAGGATCTCCGCGCCTGTGCGGAGGGCTACGAGCTTTCGAGCGCGCTTGCGCAGCGGCTTGGCATTGCGCCGGAGAAGTGCCTTCTCGCCGTGCGCGCGGCGGAGGCGGAGGCGCCTGCGCTGCTCTGTGGCGCAAAAATGTGTTCCGAGGCCGTGCTCAGGGGCGGACATATCTGCTTTGCACTGACGGATGCGGCTTATACGGCGCTGATCCATGCCGTGATGAACGATGCGCAACTGCCTGCGTTGCCGGAGGACACGGAACGCCTTCTTCCGTATGCGGTGGCGCGCATGCGGATGCTTGCGCGCAAAGAAAGCGCAGGCTGCCCGGACAGCACCGAAGTGCGCCGCGCGCTTTGGCTGTGCTTTGGCATTGCGGAAGCAGGGCTGAGCTGCCGGGAGCTGCAGACGCGCGCAGCGCGTGCGGCGCGTGCGGTGCTCGCAATCGGGCGCGGGATGCCGGCGCGGGAGCGCGCAGAGCTGCTTTCCCGCTGTGGGGATGTGGGCGGATGCGCTGCGCGGCTTTTGGCCTATGCTTTGGGCCGGGCGGGCACAAAACCGGATTTTATAGAAAGTTGAGGATAGATCGTATGATTTTGAAATGGTTGGGACATTCCTGTTTCCTTCTGACGAGCGATTCCGGCGTGCGGGTCCTGATGGATCCATGTGCGCCGAAGACGGGGTATACCATCGCACCGGTAGAGGTCGATGCCGTGACTGCGAGCCACGATCACTACGACCATAACTATTTTGAGGCCGCGCTGGGCGATCCGGTACGCATTACAGAGCCGGGCATGCACGAGGTTCAGGGCGTGCGCATTACGGGCATTTCCACCTGGCACGATAAAGAACACGGCGCGAAACGTGGGCGCAACATCATGTTTCTGGTGGAGATGGATGGAATCCGCTTGCTGCATGCGGGCGACCTTGGCCATTTGCCGGACGAAGCAGCCATTGCGGCGGCCGGACGGGTAGACGTTTTGCTCGCCCCCATCGGCGGCGTGTTTACCATCGATGGGGAAGAAGCGAAGAAGCTTGCGGAGCTGCTGCATCCCAAGGTATTTGTGCCCATGCACTATAAGACGGAGCAGCTCAGCTTTGAGTTGGGCGGACTTAAGCCGTTCCTTGATTCGATCAAGGGCGGAGCGATTCACCGCATGCGCCAGAGCGAAGCCACGCTTACGCCGGAAAGCCTCGGTTCCGGCCGCGTGCTGGTGCTGGAATGTGCAAAGCCGGGCGCTGCGGCGTAACGGAGTGTCGAAAAAGTGGCCATTGGCCACTTTTTCGAGTTTTCTCAGCGTTTGCCTCTCGCTGCGCTCCCGGGCGGCAAACGCTGCAAGGTGCGCCCCCCCCTGCGGGGTTCCATCCGTTCCGGCGTTCGATCCGCCGGAGCCGGAATGAAGACAAGGGGCTGCGGCCCCGGTGCCGTCAAGAGTTATGCGCAAATTAGTTTGCAGACTCCGGCTGAATGAAGTCAGCCAGCAATAGAGACGTCTTCCATAGCCGCCTCCAAGTGCATCATATTCATGTACTTTTTGTTGCCCCACTGAGTTCCGGCCACATGGCGC
>DCKB01000062.1 GCA_002320595.1 Christensenella sp. UBA1685 | reverse complement strand
CAGTTCAACTGGTGGTTTTGATTTGCAAACTCTCCCTTTGTCAAGAATCTAAGCTTCCTTTATATTGCGTAAGCATGGCTTCAAGCTCCGCAAGGCTATCGATGCGGTTCACCTGCGCGCGCAGGGCGGAAGCGCCGCGCATGCCGGAAAGATACCACGCCACATGTTTGCGCATTTCGATCACGGCGCGGTTTCCGCGGCACGCAACAAGCCGCCGTGCATGGACAAGCGCCGCATCAATGCGTTCCGCTGCCGCAGGCGGGGAATATGGCTCGCCCCGAAGCGCCGCTTTAATTTCCCGGAAAATAAACGGGTTGCCTTCTGCGCCGCGCGCAACCATTACGCCGTTGCAGCCGGTATATGCGCGCAGGGCAAGCGCGTCCGCGCCGGAGAACACATCCCCGTTTCCGATCACGGGAATGGAAAGGGCCTGCTTCACTTCCGCTATGATGTCCCAATCGGCACGGCCGCTGTACATCTGCTCCCGCGTGCGCCCGTGAACGGTCACCATTTGCGCGCCGGATTCCTCCGCCATGCGCGCAAACGCCACGGCGTTGATATGCTCCGCATCATAGCCCTTGCGGAATTTCACCGTTATGGGCAGGGAAGACGCCTTTGCTGCAGCCTGGATGATGCGCGCGGCACGCGGCAGATCGCGCATCAGGGCGCTTCCTTCGCCGTTGCCGGTGATCTTGCGCGCCGGGCAGCCCATGTTCAGGTCAATCAGCGCAAGCCCTTCGTGCGCTTCATCGCACAGGCGCTTCGCCATCGCCGCGACAATCTCCGGCTCTGCGCCGAACAGCTGCACGCCATACGGGCGCTCCGCAGGGGATGCCGCCAGCAGGGAAGCAGTGCGGTCGCTTCCATAATATAAGCCCTTCGCGCTCACCATTTCCGTATACGAAAAATCCGCCCCCATAGCGCGGCAGATCTCACGAAAAGCGAGGTCGGTTACGCCGGCCATTGGCGCGAGCAGAACCGGGAATTCCGTTTCCGGGTCAAAAAAGAGCAAAAGTGCCGTCTCCTTTGGGAAGTTGATAAACAAAACCGCTCGGCGGGAGCAATCCTCTGAAATACATCCCTCTGCCGCGTGCGGCGAATTAAGCTGCGCGCATGGGGTAGACAATCCCCAAAGCGTGTTTACGGGGGAAAGAACAATCCTCAGTCGCCTGCGGCGACAGCTCCTTTCAAAAAGGAGCCTTTTGGGGGCGGAGCCGAGCGTGATCAGTGCGGGATGCAGCGAGGCGGAAGCCCAATGAGCAAGGGAGCGCAAGGAAGCTGCTCCTGCGGCAGCACGGCGCGACTATTGCGAATCGAGGGCAATATCCGCGACCCTGACGTGGAATTGCCCGTATCAGCGCAACCTTTGCGCACTACGAGCAGCACCGAAGGTGCTGACGGGGGATTGGCGGCAACCACGACCTTTGTAAGCTGCGGATAGTTGGTGCTGCCTTTACGGAGTGGGGGAAGGCAGCAGCGAATAATCCGGCGTGGGTGCGGGCTCCATCTCCGGGTTTTCCTCGATGAGGGTCATCCCTGTGATGTACCAGCGGGAGCCGGAGCGCGCAAAGGACACCGAATACCGCGCAGCTGTCCATTCCGGAAGCTCTGCGCCGGATTCCGCATCGTTTGCGGCGGCGTTTACAGCGGCAAGATACGCCAAAACCTGCATGGTGGCCCGCTTGTTCCACGGCAGCACCGTGACGCGTTCCACATCCACACGGTAATCGAAGCTTGCAACGGTAAACGCATCGTAAAGCCCTTCATACAGCGCATTGTCGTTGCGCACAAAATCCTCGGTAAAGTATTCCGTCAGCTCCAGCACAGCGCCGTCCGTTAAAATGCATTCGGCACGCGCCTCAAGCCCTTCCGTCACAAGGATGTAAAGGTTGCTTACGTACATGCCCTCCACGAATACGCCGAGGCAAAGCGCCACGATTGCGGTGATAATCAAAAGCGTGCGCAGCACATACCAGATGGAACGGCTTGCGACCGCATATTTGTTGCGCGACATAGGCGGCTTCCTTTCAATTTGCCCGGGGCGGCCGCACAGGACAGTCCCGATACTTTTACAGGATAAGAATACCACATCACATCCCGGAAGGCAAATGAACGGTTTGTGAGAAATAAAAGAAGAGGCGCTTTGTGCGCCCCCTGCAGCTCAACCCAGCCAAAACTCAGGGTTGTTTGCCTCATCCACAATCGTGCGGATTGGGAGATCCTCCGCCGCAGAGATCATGCCGATGAGTTTTTCCTGTCCGTCCGGGGTCAGAACGGGGCCGGTAATGCGGCGGAACTTATCGCACAGCCAACCGAGCCCGATGTTCTCGTGCGCTTCGCCCCGCGGCTCACATTCGGGGGAAAGGAGCATGCGCCCATCCTTCGTTTCAATCTCAGCACGGCAGATGCGCCGCGCAGGGAACTGCGCATCCAGCGCCGGATCCATCTCAAACGAAAGGCGCTGCATCATCTCCACCACCTTCGGATCGCCCAGGCTTTCCTCCCGCACCTGCGCAAGGCCGAAATCTCCATACACCAGCGCGGCTGCAACCGGGTAAGCGATGTTGTATTGCGCCTCGTCCGCCGTTCTGGGCACGATCTTGGAAAGCAGGGTAGCCCGGTGGAACGTTTTGATCGTCACATGCGCAATGTCCTCTGCCGTAATGCCGTGCTGCCGCATCAGCCCAACGCATGCATCGATTGCCGGGTGCCCCCACCGGCAGCAGGTATACGGCTTGAAATAAAGATCCATCACCTGATATTTCTTGCCGAGGTCATCAAGATAATGCCTGTATTCATCCGCCTCCAGCAGGTTTTTGTTGCCTTCAAACCCGCACAGCGCATCCATGACGGCGAGCGTCCCCACCATTACCCCAAAAGGCACGCCGTCCTTGTTCATGGAAGGATATTCCACACTCCGAATCCCCGGCACAAGCGGCGCGTTAAATTCCGCGATGGAGAGGACGTTGTTCATCTGCTCGCGCGTAAAACCGTAGATGCGGCCCACGCCCGCCGCCACGCCAACTGCGCCGAATGTACCGCTTGAATGTGCGTACTGGTAGTAATCCATCATTGCAGCGCCGCTTCGGATGGTGGTTTCATATGCGACGAGCATCGCCGCAAGGAATTCATTTCGGGACAGCCCCTTTTCATATGCCGCCGCAAGTACCGCCCCCACGAACGAGGTGCCCGGATGTGCCCGCGTCATGTTGTGTCCGTCGTCGATGTCATACGCATTGGAGGAATGCCCCATCGCGGCCGCCGCCCCCATGAAGCCAAAGCGCTCTTTCGCGCCGATCACCGGGATTTCTCCCGCTCCGTATACGCGCCCCGCAAGGCGCAGCCCCGCTTCAAACTGGCGGCTCCGGCTGCCGATCACCAGCGCACCCATCAGGTCTACAAAGCACCCCTTCATGCGTTCCCGCACTTCCTCCGGCAAATCTTCCCACCGGGTGTTCAGGATGAATTCCTCCAACCTGTAATCCGTTTCAAAATGCATGGTTTCGTTCACGCTCCTTTTTTCATTTTCTCCCCAAAGAGCTTTTCAAGCAGCGCCTGTGCAAAGCGGGATGCCCGGCTCTATGGCGGAAAGCTCAAGATACTTGTCCGGCGAATGACCATAATCGCCCGTGGGGCCGAGGCCATCGAGCACGGCCGGCCCGAGCGGCGGCCATGCGCGTTTGGCTCTCCTTATCTCACATTATGACCTTACGATTCCTCCCGCAGATAGTGAATCGCCACATGCCGCGTAGCGAATGCGTACAAAAGCGGCATGTAGTATAGCCCGAAGGAAACCTTATCCCCCGGCCGCCAGTCCTTGCCACTGTCCGTTATATCCAAGATGGTATGGTCGCTGCTGTTTCCGACAACGCGCACCCCAACATCACGCGGGATAAGCTTTCTGGCGTCGCCCACATCCTGGCTGCCAAGCGCCAGGATAGCACGCCTGCGCAGGCCGAGATCCGGGAAATCCACCACATCACCTGCCCAGTTGCGGCCTTGTGTGCCACTTGGGCGAGAGGGTTTCACCGCCACCTCGACGAGCTCCGCCGTAAGCGTAAAGGTATCCTCGCGGATGCCGGGGATGGCGACATTGCGGTTGCGCCGGATGGAAACCGGATTGATGATCGAGCCGCCCAAACGCAGATGCGTAATCTCCGGCGGCATGCCGCCCCCATTCGCAAGGAGCGTCAGATTTATAGAGCTTCCTCCGGAGACAATCCCCAGCTTGCGCCCGATGGCTTCCTCCACGCGCTTTACCGCGTGTGCCAGTGTACCGAGGTTTTCCTGCGTGGGCATGAGCCCACCAAAGCAGGCGTATGTCGTGCCTATACCCATGAGGCGCAGATTTGGCAGGGCCCGCTCCACAAGCAGCGCAAGCGGCAGGAGGGATTCCTCGCTCGTGACGCCCTCCCGCAGGTCGCCCACATCCAGCATCAGCACCACGCCGTGCACTTTACCAAGCCGCCTCGCTGTAGCGTTCAATGCGCGCAGGGTGTCCGCCTCGGAATTGAGGCTTATATCACAGTCGCGCACGACTTCTGCCGCCTCGCTCGGCATAGGGATGCGGATCAACATAGTTTCTACCTGCGGTAGTGCCTGCTTAATTTGCTTGAGGTGCACGATGCGCGAGGCCGCGAGCTGCGTGCATCCGCCTTCATACAGAGCGCGTGCAACACGGAGATCACCGTCCGAAACCTTGACCACGCCTGCGATGGAAACCCCGCGCGCCATGCAATATTCGCGCATGACCCGGGCGTTGTTGCGGATTGCCTCAAGGTTTACTTCTAAAACCGGGTATTTCTTATAACGGTGCATCAGTGTTCTCCTTCTGACATGAAAAGTTTGTTTGCCATGAGAGCCGGGAAGGAAAAGTGAAAAGACATTCTGCGCATCCGGGGACGGCCCCCCCTGAAAGCCCGCCCCTTTTGCGCCTCCACAGGAAGAAAATGCCGATGTTCAATCCGCAAGATATGGCCGCAGCAGCGCAAAGCAAAAACGCCCGAACAGGCTCTCCAGAAATGCATCCAGTTCTGCGCCCATTGCCGTGCGTATGCCCTCATCCGCGCCGAATGTGCCCACAAGCGCCTCGCCCGTAAAGAAGCATGCGTATGCGCCGCGCAAGCAGGCGTCATCGCCGCAAAGGACGAGGTCTCCCGCTTGCAGTTCTGCACGGCGTACCCCGGTGGCACGCACGCCGCCGTTGCAGGCGGCCTCCGGCGTAATAACGCCATAACCGCCAAAATACGAATACACCGCCATATCCTGCGCCGGCGCTTGCGGTTTGCGCGAAAGCACATCCCCAGCTGCGGAATCATGCCGGTAAAACAGGGACGCAAGCGCTGTCTCCACATCTGCGGGAATGGATATCCCGCGCGCCCGGTAAGCCTCCGCCGCGGCCTCCATGGCCCCCATGCCGGCCCCAAGGTGCGCCTTCACATCCGCTACCAGGCACGCGCTTTCCGCAGCGGACGGCGTATGCCCGCACAGCACCCTGGGCGATGCAACCTTAAACCCATTGACCCGGACAAGGGGCGGCGCAAGCCAAAGCCCTGCCGTTTTTTCAACTTGTATGCGGAAGCGGGCCTCTGCCGCCGCTGCACGGGGAATGGAAAGACATGCGTGCTCCGCAGAAAGCAGAGTGCAGCCCTGCGGCGCGGCAAATTCCACCGTCGCATCCGTTTCCGTGCGGCAAAGGTTGCGCATATGCACAGTGTATTCCACAATGCAGCCCACGCCCACCGTCCTGCCGCCCGGATGCGATGTTTCCACGCCGCACGCAAGCTCCCGACATCCGGCAAGACGCGCGCGCATGTTTTCCGTTGGTTCGCCCACCCGTGCGAGCGGGCGGAGGACGCAGAAGCGCTTCACCTTTTCACCAAAAAGGTAGTTCCGCCCCAGCTGCTTGTCCGCACACGGCGCAAACAGGTGCGCGATATCCTCAATGCGGATGCCGCCGTGCTCCGGACACGTATCCCGGCGGGCAACATAATCATAACTGCCGGCTCTGCCTGCCTGCGTGCAATTGATGTAGCTTTCGCCGCCCTGATAAAGCATGACATGGCCGTTTCCGCCTCCTTCAAAGATGATGACATCGCCCGGGCAGAGCAATTCCCTTATTACTTCCGCCATGCGTGCGCGTTCTTCCTCCGTTTCCCGGTGGGTAAGCTCATAATAAAACACGCGCGGTTTCACCATGTCAATCATTTCCCAGCTGAGATCCGCTTCAAGCGCATAGCCAAAGGCATTGTAATATGCCGCCCACACAAAGGAGGAGCAATCCAGGAATAACGTGCTTTGCCGCGTGGCATCCTCCGGCGCAGCCATGCGGCGCCGCCTCGGCGTAACGCGCAAAAGCCTGTCCATGCTCAGCTGATCGTACTGAACGCACGGCCCGCGGTCATAAAAAGCCTTCGCCACGGCGAGCAGGGCGTCCGTTTTTTCCTGCTGTGTCATATTGCTCACTCCGTTCCATCCTCCCAAATCCGGCCTTCAGCGAACCGGAGCTCAATGCTGTCGATCCGCTTGAAATATTCCATTCATTCCATGCGCTGCAACGAACAAGCCGGCATCTTACTCTCTATTTCAATAATCGATGCCCGTTTCAATAATCGATGCCCGGATATTGCAGCCAATGCGTCCACGGGCGTTCTGAAACTGCCGTTTCAACGAGACCGCCGAGGCGCGATGGCTCATCCGGCGCAGAATCGTATGCGCTGCAGCAGGGAGCGCTGCCGTCTCCCATATGTTCCCAGCAGCGCGTATAAGCCGAAGCGGGCATGGTGTACGTGGATTCGATCGCTTTTCCTCCGCCGATATATACGCCCACATGGCCGGGCTTGAACAAAACAAGTCCGGGCGTTTCAGGCAAAGTGCCAATATCGCCCTTTACAAGCTGCTGCTGAATCAGCGTGCGCGTGCAAAAGTCGCTTTCTTCCGTGTAATATTGCGTGTTTCCCTGGTGGTAATCGCCCCAAACATAGGATTTGATCAGGCCGATGCAATCCCATCCGCGCACGCCGCACCCCGCAAGCGCGCGCCGGGCCGCAAGGCGCTGTGGGGTATACCAATCCGGATATTTCTTGCTAAGGGCATCCAGCAATGCATGCGTAATATACTCTCCGTTTGCATCCCACACATAAACATGCGGTATGCATAGGCAGCGTTTCGCGTATTCCGCAAGGCCTTCTGCCGTACGTTGCAGTTGAGCCATCGCCTTACTCCTTTTCTTTGCAAAATGGACGGGGCCGCGCAGCAGCCGTGTTCTCTGCGCCGCGCAACCCCGCCGGCTGCCCCGCAGCGGGGGCTCGGCCGATTCGTCCGGCCGCTTACTTGCAGCAGGTGATGAAGTTGGTGGAACGGGTGGTGGTTGCGGGCGGCGCGGGGTCAAGCTTGCGCTCCGCAATGCCGAGCACATCCTCCGGCCTGATCCACGGCCGTCCCTGAATGCCGCTGGTCTCCTCGTGGGTCAGCAGGCCCTTGTATGCTGTCAGGCTGCGGCGGATAAAGCCATCCCGCACGCAGGCTTCCGTAAGGCCGTTGTTGAGGATGTTGAGCAGCAGGGGAAGCGTGTCTCCCGCAAGCGCGACAGAGGTTGAATATGCCACCGCGCCGGGGATGTTGCTTACGCAGTAATGCACCACGCCGTTGACCACATAGCGCGGGTTGTCATGGTGCGTTTCATGGCTCGATTCAATCGCGCCCGGATCATCGTTGGAAATATCCACCAGCACGCTGCCCGGCTCCATAAGCTTGAGCATTTCCTTGTCGATCAGGAAGTCCTTGCGCTGCTTGGGCCACTTCACGCAGTTGATGACCATGTCCGTCTGCGGCAGCACGGAGGCAATTGCTTCTTTCGTGCAGTACATGGTGTTGATTTTCTGGTTGTAACGGTCGCCCAGAAGGCGGAGAATGCCGGCGTTGATGTCCATTACCGTCACGTTTGCGCCAAGCGCATGCAGCACGGAAAGCGCCCCCTGGCCAACCACGCCGCCGCCGAGGATCAGCACGTTCATGCCCGGTGCGCCTGCGAAGCCGCCCACGAACTTGCCTTTGCCGCCGTTGATCGTCAGCATGGATTCAAGCCCGAACAGCGCCCCCTGTTTCCCCGCTGCCTCGCAGTTCGGCGAGCCGAAGCGGTGGCTGTCCTCCGCAGTGATCGCAATGCACTTGCTGTCAAGGATCGCCTGCACCTCTTCCGGGTGTCCTGCCGGGTGGATGCAGCAATAGATCATCTGGCCTTCCCGCAGATAGCCGTATTCAGAAGGCTCAATCTCCTTGACCTTGGCCACAAAATCGCACTTCTCCCACATCTCCTTCGCCGTTTCCACAACCGTCGCGCCCATCTTCGCATACGCCTCATCGGGGAACCCCGCTTTTGCTCCGCAGTCCTTCTCAACGAGCACCGTATGCCCCGCGCCAACGATTGACGCTACCTCCATCGGGGTGCAGATTACCCGGTATTCGCCTTCCTTAATGTCCTTCAGTACGCCGAATATCATATCGATTCCTCCTGTTGCGTTGTTTCGCGCCTTGCGCTTCATAAGAATATTAGCAAGTTCTGTGCCAACCCGTTACGCGTACGGAAACCCTGAATTCTTTTGGTGTTTTCCACCGCGCTCCAACGGTTTCCCCCTGTATAAAAGGCAAAAAAAGCGCGAAAGCGCAAAAAATGCGCGCGGGAGAGCCAAGCGCAGGCGTTGCCTTTTCCGCCGGGCTGTGCCGCAAAGCCAAAAGCCGCCCCGAAAGGCGGCTTTTGGCCCACATGAAAAGGAAACGGACTTGCCCTGTTTCGCTTAGATTTCGCCCACAAGGTGGCACGCCACAAAGTGATCCGGCGCGATCTCCTTGAGCTCCGGCAGCGCCTTGCAGCGGTCGCAGGCATAATTGCACCGCTTGTAGAACCGGCATTCATCCGGCGGGTTGATGGGGGAAGTGATCTCGCCCTGAATGAGGATTCGCTCCTTCTTTGCGCCGAGCTCCGGGATGGGGATTGCGGAAAGCAGCGCCTTGGTGTAGGGATGGAGCGGGTTATCAAACAGCTGCTCTGCAGGCGCCTTTTCCACGATCTTTCCAAGATACATCACGGCGATTTCATCCGAGAAATGGTTGACCACGGAAAGATCGTGCGTGATGAAAATGTAAGAAAGGTTGAACTCCGCCTGCAGCTCTTTAAGCAGGTTGAGAATCTGCGCCTGAATGGAGACGTCAAGCGCCGAAACCGGCTCATCGCACACGATGAACTTAGGCTCCATCGCAAGCGCGCGGGCAATGCCGATGCGCTGGCGGCGGCCGCCGTCCAGCTCGTGCGGGTAGGCGTTGAACAGGCGTGCCGCAAGGCCCACCGTGGACATCAGCTCCGCAACGCGCGCATCGATATCCGCACTGGTTTTCAGGATTTTGTTTGCGATAATCGGCTCGCTGATGATTTGGCTCACCGTCTTGCGCGGGTCAAGCGAGGAGTAAGGGTCCTGAAAGATAAGCTGCATGTCCTTGCGGGCATGGCGCAGCTCGCTCCGGCTGAGCTTGTTGATATCCTTCCCCTCAAAGATGATCTCGCCTGCCGTGGGTTCAATCAGGCGCAGGATGGTGCGGCCGGTCGTGGACTTTCCGCAGCCGGACTCGCCCACAAGACCGAGCGTCTTTCCGCGCGCAAGCTTAAAGTTGATGCCGTCCACAGCATGCAGCATGCCGTGCTTGGTCTTGAAATATTTGGTCAGGTTTTTGACCTCAAGGATCGTATCCGCCATGGTTTACCTCTCCTTTCGCTCGATGTGGAAGCCCGGCCTGTCATAAGCGCAGCAGCGCACGAAATGGGTGGCCGAGATATTGCGCACCACCTGCGGCGCGGTGCAGTCTTCCCCTGCATACGGGCAGCGTGGGCTGAACGGGCAGCCTTCCGGCAGGGATGTTGGGTCGGGCATCAGGCCCTTGATGGGCGTGAGCATCGCCTTCCTGTCCCGGATGTTGGGCAGGGAATTGAACAGGCCTTCGGTGTAAGGATGCTTGGTGCGGTTGAACACATCCTCCAGCGTTCCTTTTTCCACAATGTTCCCCGCATACATAACGGCAACCTCATCGCAGATTTCAGCCACGATGCCAAGGTCATGCGTGATCATGATGAGCGACGTTTGGTATTGCTGGCGCAGGTTTTTCATCAGATCCAGCACCTGTGCCTGAATGGTAACATCGAGCGCCGTGGTCGGTTCGTCCGCAATGAGCAGCTGCGGGTGGCACGCAAGCGCAATGGCGATGACCACGCGCTGCTTCATGCCGCCGGAGAACTGGTGCGGGTATTCGCCCGCGCGCTCACCGGGGATGCCAACAAGCTCCAGCATGGCGACCGCCCGCTTCTGCGCTTCCACGTAAGAAACATCCTCATGCAGAAAAATGCTTTCGGCGATTTGGTCGCCCACCGTGAACACGGGGTTGAGTGCGGTCATCGGATCCTGGAAGATCATGGAGATGTCCTTGCCGCGCACCTTTTCCAGTTCCTTTATGCCCATGCCGAGCACGTCGCGGCCATCCAGCTCCAGCTTTTCGCATTCCACAACGCCCGGCGGGTCCGGCACAAGGCGCAGCAGCGCAAGGGCGGTGGTGGTTTTCCCAGCGCCCGTTTCGCCGACAAGGCCGATGGCATGCCCCCGCTCGATCTCAAGATCCAGCCCGTTTACCGCGCGCACGATGCCATCATCCGTTTCAAAGCGCACGTTGAGGTTTTTAACATCTAAAATCAGGTCTTTTTGCTTTTCAATGGCTTTTTCGCTCATTTTCGTTCCCCCTTACTGCTTCAGCTTCGGATCGAGCGCATCACGCAGGCCATCGCCCATGAGGTTGAACACAAGCACGGTGATCATGATTGCAAGGCCCGGGAACAAGGTCAAGTATCCATAATCGCGGATAAACTCACGGCCGCCGGAGAGCATTGCGCCCCACTCCGGCGCGGGCACCGGAACGCCGAGGCCAAGGAAGCTCAGGCTCGATGCGGTCAGGATGCCGTTTGCAACGCCCATGGTGACCTGCACGATGATGGGGGACATGGCGTTGGGCAGAACATGGCCGAAGATGATCTTCAAATCGCCCACGCCGGAAACGCGCGCGGCTTCAATATATTCCTGATCGCGCACAGGGAGCACTGCAGCGCGCGCCGTACGCGCAAACATCGGCACATACACGAGGCCGATGGCGAACATCAGCACCACGATGCTCTGCCCAAACGCAGACATGATCGCGATGCCGAGCAGCACGCTCGGGATGCCGGCAAACACCTCGCACACGCGCAGAATCAGGTTTTCCGTAAAGCCGCCGTAGTAGCCTGCGATCAGCCCAAGGGAACTGCCCAGCACACAGGAGATCGCCACGGACACGATGCCCACCGCAAGGGAATATTTTGCGCCGTAAAGCACGCGGGTCAGCACATCGCGCCCATATTGGTCCGTTCCAAACGGGTGCTCCGCGCTCGGCGTCTGGAAGCGTTCTTTAATGTTTTGTTGAACGATGTCCGTATCGTAATCGTATATAAACTGCGCAACGATTGCCACAACGATAATGATGACAAGCACAACAAGGCCAATCATCGCGCTCGGGCTCTTTTTGTAATTGCGCCAGACCTCGCCGAACATGCTGCGCTTTTTGTACTGCTGCAGCTCAGCTGCGGTAAATTTTCTTTTGACCGTTTCCACAGCATTCACCTCACTTCGAATAGCGCGCTTTGATGCGCGGGTCAACAAAAGCATACGCGATATCCACCAGAAGAATGGTCAGCGTCATAAACATGGTGAACATGATGATGCAGCCGGTTGCAAGCGTCATATCGCGGTCGTTGATCGCGCGCACGGTAAGGCGGCCGACGCCCGGCCACGAAAACACCGTTTCGATCATAATTGCGCCGCCGAACGCGCCGCCAAGGGTAGAGCCGAACACCGTGATGATCGGGATCAGCGCGTTCTTCAGGGCATGCTTGCGGATGACCTGCTTTTCGCTTACGCCCTTTGCGCGCGCGGTGCGCAGATAATCCTGACGGATCACATCCAG
This sequence comes from Christensenella sp. UBA1685, assembly GCA_002320595.1. GTDB lineage: Bacteria > Bacillota > Clostridia > Christensenellales > CAG-138 > UBA1685. The sequence goes on along the minus strand of DCKB01000062.1, from coordinate 27,004 downwards.
CATGGATGAGCGCGTGATGCGCGTAAGGCTGCCGGCCTGGTTTGCGCCCAGCGTGAGCGCCGGCAGGATCAGCGCCGCAAAGCCTTCGCGGCCGCCGGAAGGAAGCCACCCGAGCTTGAGCGCAAAGAGCATGATCAGCAGCAGGCCGAGCCAAAAGCTCGGCATGGAAACGCCGAGCATCGCCGTTACCATGCTTGTGCCGTCCAGCCAGGTGCGGTGATGCGTTGCCGCCGCAATTCCCAACGGAACGGAAATCAAAATTGCAACCAGAATGCTGCCGAAAGCAAGCTCCACCGTTACGGGGAAGCGCTCAAGGAACAGTTCCATCACGGGGCGTTTTTGGGAAAGCGATGTGCCCAGGTCGCCTTGAACAAGTTTGCCAAGATAGCGGAAGTACCGTTCAAAAACCGAGCCGTTCATCCCGAGCTCCTCGCGCATCATCTCGATCTGTTCCGGAGTTGCATCCTGCGGCGCCATCTGCGCAATGATGTCGCCAGGAGCAAGGTCCATCAAGTAATACACAACAAAGGAAACGCCCAGAAGAACGGGAATCATCATTAAGATGCGCTTTATAATATAGCGAAACATAGCGTCCTCCTCAAAATAAAGCAAGCATACCGAATAAATCCAAATCCGCCGGAACGCCTCTCCCATGGAAAGCGAAAGCAGGGCGTCTCCGCCGCCTGCAGCCGTGGATTCGGCCTTATCCGGTATGCTTCAAAGAAAGCGCCTCCCGGCCCGGAATGTGCCGGGAGGCTTGGGGGACCTCAAGCCTCCTCAGCGGAGGGGCTTGCGCGGTCAGAGTGTGGTTCGGTTAATCCTCAATCACGCGTTCGATCATCTTGAACTGGTGCACAAGGCCCGGATGCAGCAGAGCACCCGTTACGCCCTTTGCCGCGCCAAGGGTCAGCGTCGGCTGTGCGATCGGCACCCAAGGAATGATCTCACAGGTGATGCGTTCCTGAAGCTCCTTGTACATTTCGGCGCGCTTGGTGGTATCGGTTTCGGCAACAGCCGCATCGATGAGCGCATCGATCTCAGGATCCATCAGGTGGGAATAGTTGCGGCCGCCGGTGGAGTGCAGCGGATTGCGGAACATATAGTCCGCGTTCTTGCCGGGCGTCCAGGAGGCGATGTAAAGCTCAACGCCGGAGGTCGTGCCGTCGGAGGTATTGAGTTCGGTCAGAGCAGAGTTCTGCATGAACTCAACGGTGATGGTGATGCCGTACTTCTTCATCTGCGCCTGGAAGTTTTCCGCCATCTTCGTGCGGTGCGCGGCATCGGATGTCACAAGGTGAAGGGTTTTGCCGGTGGCGCCGCACTGGTCAAAGAGCTGCTGCGCCTTCTCAGGGTCATAAGGGATGCCTTCGATGTCGGCATAGTATCCCATGTCGCGGCACATCATGCTGGTGGAAACCTGAGCATAGCCGTCCCATGCGGCAATGACCATTTCATCCTTGTCGATGCCGTAAGCAACCGCCTGGCGGAACACGGGGTCGGTCACGATGCAATCCGGGTTCTGAAGGTTGAATCCCACGAAGTTCTGCGTGCGGCCCGTTTCGGTGATAAGCTGCAGATCATCGCTTTCGGTCAGGCGGGAATAATCGGTGGCGTTGGGCGTCATGATGACGTCCACTTCGCCGTTTTCAAGCGCAATCATGCGGGCCGAAGCTTCCGGGATCATGCGGAACACAAGGCGTTTGGTATTGGGGACGGGGTAAAGGGTGCTGCCCTCAAAACGGACGAGGGAAACGTAGTCGCCGGACACGAACTCTTCAAAGACCCAGGGGCCGGTGCCGATCTTGATGGCGTCTTCCTCGGGCATGGTCTCAAACGCTTCCTTGGAAAGGATGGCAAGGGAGTTGGCGGCCATGGTGTAGTTAAAGTCCACGTCTCCCGCGAGGAGCTTGACTTCAAAGGTCAGATCATCCACCTTGATGAACTCGGAAATTTTGGCCATGTAGTTTGCGGTGGTGGATTTTTCCGCGGCGCGCTGGAAGGTGAATTCCACATCGTCCACGTTGAGGATGGTGCCGTCGTGGAAGGTCACGTTGTCCTTGAGGACGAAGCGCCAATGGTCGGGCGCCAGCATTTCCCAATGGTCAACGAGCTCGCCTTCGTTCTGCATGGTGGTAAGGTTGGTGTCGGTGAGAAGGTCGTGGGTGCAATCCTGCACGATCTGGTTGGTTTCTGCGGTGGTCTCCATGGGGTCGATGGTGGTGAATTCATCCGCCATCGCAATGACGATCTCTTCTTTGTACTTTACGTCCCCGGTGGACGGCTGCCCGGTGCTTCCGCCATCAGGAGCATTGGTTTGCGTGCCGCCCTGCTGGCCGGCATCCGGCGTGGTGACAGGCGTATCGGTGCCGCCCGTGCAGCCCAAAAGCGTAGCTGCGGCCATCACGATGCAAAGCAACAGCGCAATGATCTTCGTGTGTTTCATGAAGGTTCCTCCTGCGTTTAATTTTGGTCATTGACCCTATGCAATAATATTAGCAAGAAACGTGCCAATCCGTTCCCCCCCTGTTTTCATTCCCTCTCCGCTGTACGCGGGCAGCATGCCGCGCAAAAATTTCCCGCCTGCGCGAAAAAATTACCCCCTTGCGGCATAAAATGCGCCTGCGCCGCAGCGCAGGCGGAATTGGAAGAAAGGCTCAAGGCGCCGGGCGCGCAAAAAAGCCTCACGAAAGCCCGTATTCGTTGATTTTGTTCAGCAGGCCGCGCTTGCTGATGCCAAGGTCCAGAGCGGTCTGATCCCGACGGCCGTTGTTTTTGCGCAGCGTAGCCTCGATGGCGCGGCGTTCAATGTCCTTGAGGCTCGTAGAACAAAGGTATTCCTCCACGGACTGCCCTTCGCTGTGCTCCGTGCGCACACGCATTTCCTCCGGGAAATCCTTCACGCCGATCATGCCGCCCGGGCTTACGATGGCCGCATATTCCAGGATGTTGGCAAGCTGGCGCACGTTGCCCGGGTAATCGTAATGCGTCAGCCGTTCGGCGGCTTCCGCGGAAAGCCCGCTGATGGACTTGTTCATCTCCGTTGAAAGCTGTTTTAGAAAGTGCTCGCACAAAAGCGGAACATCGCTCAGGCGCTCGCGCAGCGCGGGGACGCGCACATTCATGACATTGAGCCGGTAATACAGATCATCCCGGAATTTTTGCTCTGTGATCATGGCCTTCAGATCCCGGTTGGTGGCCGCGATCACGCGCACATCCACATGCCGCGTATCGGATGCGCCAAGCGGCGTAAACTCCTTGTTTTGCAGCATGCGCAGAAGCTTGCTTTGCAGGTTGATGGGCATGTCGCCGATCTCGTCCAGAAAAATGGTCCCCCGGTCGGCCAGCTCAAATTTCCCCTTGCGGTCCTGTGAAGCGCCGGTGAACGCGCCGCGCTTATACCCGAAAAATTCAAGTTCGAGCAGATTTTCCGGGATTGCCGCGCAGTTTACCACAACGAAGCGCTCGTTCCTGCGCTTGCCCGCATCGTGGATGGCTTTTGCAACAAGCTCCTTGCCCGTGCCGCTTTCGCCCGTGATGAGCACGTTTGCATCCACATCCTTGAGCCGGTCGATCAGCCCGTACACGCGCTGCATGGGTTCGCTTTCGCCAATGATCTTGTCGTAATGCCCCTGGCTGCGCAGCGCGTCCGAAAGGTAAAGCACCTGCTCGTTGAGCTTGCGGAATTCCACCGCCTGCGCAATGAAAATGAGCAGTTCGTCGATGTCAAGCGGTTTGATGAGGTAGGTAAACGCGCCGTTCTTCATCGCCTCCACAGAGGAGCCGATGCTTCCATAGGCAGTCATCATGATCACGGCGATGTGCGAATCGTTCGCCTTAAGCTGTTTGAGCACATCCAGCCCGTTTTCGCTGCCGATTTTAAGATCCAGCAGCACGACATCACAGCTTTCGCGCTCAAGCAGCGCAAGTGCGGGCGCGGCGCTGCCGAACGTGCGCACCTCATATTCCTTTTTCAGCGCAAGGCTCAGCGAGGCGCAAATGCCCGGCTCGTCGTCAATGATCCACACATGCGGTTTCATTTTTCAATATCCTCCTCAAAGATCATGCGGATCGCCGTATGGGCGCCCGGCGTGCTTTCAATTTCAAACTGCCCGGCATTTTCCTGCACAAATTGTTTTGCAAGCGCAAGCCCCATGCCGGTTCCGGTCTTCTTTGTGGTGAAAAAGGGTTCCGTGCATTTTTGCACGGCGCTCTCGCTCATGCCGATCCCCTCGTCGTACACCTCCACCACCACGCTGCCCGCACGCCGGAAGCCGGATACGCATACGCGCAGCCCTTCGGCCGGCGCGCCCCCTGCGGAAAGCTTTGCTTCCACGGATTCGATGCTGTTGATGAGCAGATTGATGAGCGCCTGGCGGAGTTGATCCTTATTGCCGTAAACATAGGCGCGTGCGGAAACCTCGCATTGCAGCACGATCTCTTTTTTTGCGGAAACATATGCCAGGCATACGCAGTCTTCAATCAGGTCCCCGATCAGGATGCGTTCCTTCTGCCCCCTGGGCGGCCGTGCATAGTTGATGAGCGTTTCGATCAGGCGGTTGATGCGGTCCACCTCTTTGGGCACATATTCCCCAAAGGAAGCCTGAAATTCCGGATCATCTCCCTGGCGGCGGATCAGCGAGGCAAACGCGCGGATGGACATCAGCGGGTTCTTGATCTCGTGGGCAATGCCCGCGATGATGCGGTTGAGGGACTGGTTTTTGCTTTCCTCAAAAATTTCCTGTTTTTCGCGTTCCTCGCGCGTGACATCTTCAACCAGAAGCACTGTGTCCTCCGGGGTGCTGGTCGCATGGCACTGGTATCGGTATGTGCGCCGGCCGGCCTCTTCCGTATCCAACGTGATGAGCGCCGGCCGCTCCATCGTGATTCCTGCCCCCGGGGCCGCCTTTTCCCAGATGTTTCCGAACACGGGCAGGTCCCGGATATTCTCCGCAGGCGCAGCCTCCTCGGAAACGCCCGCCATGCTGCGCGCCACGGAGTTCATCAGCAGGATATTCCCGTTGCCGCGCAGCAGCAGGCTCCCTCCCGGCGAATGTTCGATGAGCCGGTTGCGCAGCGCGCCCGCGGCCTCAAGCTGATCCATGCGCCGGGATATTTCGCGCGTTTTTTCCGCAACAAGCTCCTTCAGGCGCACGTTCATATACACCGTGTTTCCAATGATGATGGCCGCAACGCCCGCAATGATGCCAATGAAAATCAAAAGCTTCTGGATGCGTGCCTGCGCCGTTTCAAGTTCCACATTAACGATCCACTTATCCACGATCTGCTCGTATTGGTCGCTCGTGCGGAGCTGGCCAATCGTCTCATCCAGCGTGCGGTACAGCACGCGGTCGTTTTTTCGGACAAGGATGGAATAATATACGCTCGTCATGTAATTGCGCGCAATCGTATAGCGCTCGCTCACTCCGTCCCGGTCCATCAGGTGCTGCACGCTGTCCTTTACGGTAATAATGGCATCCACATCCCGGTTCACAAGCGCATTATAAAGTTGGGTCTGGTTTCCCATGATGACGGTATACATAATGTTGAGCTCCGAAAGATGGCTCAGCTCCAGCGTGTTGAGTTCAAACGCGGCAATGTAGCGGCTGCGGTTTTCCTCCGGATACAGCACGCGGTCCAGCTTTTCGTTGTTTACGACCATGCAGGTGGATGCGGAGGAAATCTCCGGCGTAAGTTTGAGCTCTTCCTTGTAAACGCCGATGTCGCCCGGCAGCGCGCCGAGCACCGCGTCTACCTCTCCGGCGACGAGCGCGTCCACGGCGTCCATCGTGCGCTCGAACACCACATATTCTACCAGCAGGTTGCCCCGCCGGGCAATCTCGTTCATCAAGTCGATATGCATTCCCTTGAGCACGCCATCGTCCTCCACATATTGGAACGGAGGGAGCTTGCAATCCACGGCGACCTTCACGTTCGTGACCGCTGCCGCCTGCGCGGGCGGCGCAGGAAGCGCCGCAAGAAGCGTAAGCAACAGGCACGCTGCGGCGCGGATGCATCGTTTCATGTTCATGTGAAAGCTCCTTTCTTTCGGGGCATGTCATGGGGGCCGTTGCGCCTGAAATGAGGGTGCGCGGTGCGCGCCCCTGTGGCATTGCAACCGGCGTTTTTTGCGTCCTCGCCCCGTCAAATTGTCGATTATCTACCGTTAATTGTCAATTTTTAAAAACGCATTGCGGTATTTGTTCACTGTGCGGCGCGAAACCGGCATGCCTTCCGCCGCAAGCAACGCAGCAAGGCGCGCATCGCTCATGGGCTCGCCATTGGCCGTGCTGAGCAGCGCCCGCATTCGCCGCACAATTGCCTCGCGGGAATGCCCGGCCTTTCCGCCCGCCGTAAAAAGCATGCGCAGCGGGAACACGCGCCCCTCAAACTCCGCATATTTTCCGTTCACCGTGCGGCTTACTGTGGAAAGGGAGAGTCCGGTTTTCCGGGCGGCGGCAGTCATCGTGAGCGGCCTCAGCGCCCCAGGCTCTCGGGCGGCCAGGTATTCCTCCTGTACTGCAACGGCCAGGGAGGCGATTGCAAGCAGCGTTTCCGCGCGCTCTTTCAGCGCAAAAAGGAAGCTGCGCGCCTGCATCAGGTTGTCGCGCACGTATTGCCGCTGCGTTTCCTCCTCTCCCTTCAGGTATTCCATATAGTGCGGCACAATGGCGGGCGGCGCCGGCTGGTTGATGAGCGAAGCGCAAAGCCGGCCGCCCTCGCTGCGGGCAATGCGCACATCCGGCACGACGTAGTGGATCACATCCTGGTCAAACGCCGCGCCCGGGCGTGGGTTGAGCGACCGGATCAGCCGGCAGGCAGCCTCGATTTCCTCCGCCGCATGCCCGGGGAGCCGGAGCGTACCCGCGGCCATTTCTTCAAGGTGCCCCGTCACGATCTCAAGCGCAAGCGGTTCGGGCGCGGTTCGGGCGCGCAGTTGCAGGGCCAGACATTCGCCGAGCGAACGCGCCGCCACGCCGCACGGTTCAAGCGCCTGTACGGCCGCGAGCGCGCGGGCGAAGGCGGCGGGGGAGGCATGTGACGCGCGCAGCATATCCTCCGTGTGCTCGCGCAGGTATCCATACTTGTCCAAGCTTTCGATGATCATGCGGCCGATGCGGAGCACCTCCGGGTCGCGTTCCGCAATGCGAAGCTGCATGCCGAGATGTTCCGCGAGCGTGGCGCGCCTTGCCACGGCAAGCTCCGCAATGTCAAGCGCTTCAGCGGGATTCGCCCCGGCCGGCGCATACTCAAGCAGTGGGTTGCCTAGCACAAACGCATCAATGGTCCGGCGGAGCGATTCCGCATTTTGTGCCAATACGGTTACGGATTGTGCAATCAGGGCGACGGGTATGGCCTCAAGCCTGGATGCGGCTTGCGGTTCAATCCGCATCGCGCTCACCTCCTCGCGAAAAAGACGGTTAAACCAGTTGAAAGAGCTTATGATATTCGGATTTCGGAAAACGGAACATCCGGCTTCCTGCCGGATTCAGGGGTTCACGGTGGAACGGTTTTCATCAATTATGGATTAATATAACATTCCGTTCAGCGAAACGCAATCCCGCCTCTGCTGCCAAATTTTATGAACGCGCTGTAAAATACGGCAGGACCGTTTGCCGCCCGCAACCGTTTTATGATATGATACGTGTGTATTATTGTGCGGCGGCTTCACGCCCCGTGCTCTTAAGCGCGATAATTTTAGGAGGAATGCAATGAATACGAAAAAATGGATCGCCCTGCTGCTTGCGCTGCTGACCGCGTTTGCAATGGTTGGCTGCGGCGGCGACAACACCGATCAGCCCATCGACATCGGACCGACCGAGACCCCTGCGCCCACCGAAGCCCCTGACAGCGGCCTCGGCCTTGCCCAGCCCGCAGCCCCCGTCGGCATGGTTGCCGCAGGCAGCATACACACCGTGGGCCTTCGTGCGGACGGCACCGCCGTTTCCGCAGGGCATGACACCGTGGGCCAGCGCAAGGTGTCCGGCTGGGAAAACCTTGTTTTCATCGCCGCAGGCGATACGATGACCGCAGGCGTTAAGGCGGATGGCACGCTTGTTCTTGCGGGCGACGGTACGGCGCTTGCCGACTCCGCGTCCTGGGAAGCCGCCGCCGCATGGACGGGCCTTCACAGCGTGGCCATCGGCAAGGCGCACATGGCAGGCCTTAAAACGGACGGCACCGCCGTCGCCGCGGGCGACAACGCCTCCGGCCAGTGCGATGTGACCGGCTGGAGCGACATCGTCGCCATTGCCGCGGGCGATGCGTTTACCGTCGGCCTCACCTCTGCGGGCACGCTCATGACCGCCGGCACCGCGCCGGACGTTTCCGCCTGGAAGGATGTTGTTTCCGTCTCCGCCGGCGGGGATGTGATCGCCGCCCTCACAAAGGATGGCACGGCACTCGTTTCAAACGGCGCGGATGTTTCCGCCTGGAGCGGCCTCAGCTCCGTTGCGGCAGGCGCGTTCGGCGTAGTTGGCGTGAAGGAGGACGGCGCCGTTGTCGCCGCGCTTTCCGATGCTTCCATCGACCTTTCCGCCGAAGCGAACGTCGTTTCGGCGGCTGTGGGCGCACAGCATGTGGTGCTGATGCACCGCGACGGCACCGCTGCGGGATATGGCGCAAACGACGACCTTCAGTGCGCGGTGGATCGCTTCTTCCTGCGTCCGCATGTGGAAGGCGCGTTCCTCATCGGCTTCCGCCCGGGCATGACCATCGCGGAGGCAACGACCGTTCTCAAGGCGCTCACCGGCTCCGAAACCGCTTCCTTCACGAAGGAAGACGGCACCGCCGCCGCTCCAGCCGACCGCATCGCAACCGGCCTCACCGCCAACTCTGCAGAAGGTACGCCTCTTGCAACCGTGGTGCTCATGGGCGACGTCACCTGCGACGGCGCGATTGAGGAAGCGGACGCGCAGGCCATCCTCGATTACCTTGAAAAGGGCACTGAGCTCTCCGCCGCCGCCCTGCGCGCGGCAAGCGCCTGCACCGATGGGGATTGGGGCAAGATCCGCTCCTTTAAGGCCACGCTTAACGGCGAGGAAAAATCGTATTATACCTACACCGAAGCGAACCGCGTCATCGCGGGCGTGAACGTCATCCGCGATTACGCTGCGGGCACGGGAAAGATCGCGCAGTACGGCGACTGGAACCGCGCCACCACCACTGAGGAAAGCAAGTTTGAAGCTGCTTATGCGGAAAACGCGGATACCGTGGGCTACATGGTGCTGGAAGGAACGAACATCGATTACCCCATCATGTTCGACCGCACGGGAAAGTGGTATTACAACGACCACACGTTTGACAAAGAAAAATCCGAATCCGCCTCCGTTTATTCCTACTACTACGCCTACGGCCAGAACAACGTGTTCACCGGGCATAACTCCCGCCCCTCCGGCAGCATGTTCCACCAGCTGCACCATCTGCAGGAGTTCAACCTTGGCGAAGCCACCTGCGTGCACAAGAAATACTGCGGCAAGGAGCTTAAGGACCTTCCGGATTTCAACGTGTATGCTGACCGGGTATGGACTGTGAACCTTTACGGCGTGGAAACGCGTTACGAGATCTTCGCGATGTATGAAACCAAGGCGGGCTGCAGCATTGAGGATACGCTGTATGACAACGCCTGGTGGGGCAACCACAAAAAATCCTCCGAGGCGGAGGTCACCGAATGGGTCAACAAGCAGATTGGCCTTTCCGAGTTTAAGTTTGACACCACCGTTACCGCGGAAGACACCTTCCTCACCGTGTTCACCTGCGGCAATGAGCATGCGGATGCAAACGAAAATGCGCGTTTGTATTTCTTCCTCAAGCGCGTGGACTGATCACACCTGACGCAACAGCAATGGGCGCGCCTTTCGGCGCGCCCATTTTGGTATCGCAAAAGTGGCGATTGGCCACTTTTGCGAGTTTTCACAGCGTTTGCCTCTCGCTTCGTTCCCGGGCGGCAAACGCTGCAGCGTGCGAAACCCCAAGGGGGTTCATCCGTTTCGGCGCGCATGTCGCCGAAGCCGGATCGTAAGTCAAGGGCTGCGGCCCTTGACGATCCCGGAGTTTTCGACAGCCTGCGGGCGCGCCTTTCGGCGCGCCCATTTTGCGTTTCTTTTCAGTTTTTCATTCGTCCGTTACTTTGATGTTGCCCACAAGGCAGATGAGCGCCGCATCGCGCACGGCGGCTTCATGTTCTTCCGGCACGGCATCCGGCCGGACGCTCGCGCGGCGGCGCTCCTTGTCGAACGCGAACACTTCCGGGCACTGCTTTGCGCAAGCGGCGCAGCCGATGCATTTTTCACCGAATACAAGTTTCATCGCTTTATCCCTCCGGCACTGTTTCTGCCCATATCATACCGCAGCAGGCGGCGCGGGAAAAGCCCCCTTTTAGTTCTCATGCTTTTTAAACATGCGGGAGATCGGCTTGTAGGCAAGGAAGGTAACCACCGAGTTGATGCCCGCCTTGATGGCGTTGAACGGCACAAGGATCGGCCAGATCATGCCCTGCACGACTTGCGCCGGAACGCCGTTGTAATGTACGGTGAAGATGAGGTTCAGCGGGATCATCAGTGCGATCATCACCAGCGAACCGCATACGAGGCCGATCAGCGCCCCCTTGAGGCTGTGCATCTTTTTGTAGATCAGCCCGGCGATGAGCACAAACGCGCCCGTTGCAAAGAAATGCATCACTGCACCCACCCAGCCGCTTGCAATGGATACGGTAATCCATTGCAACAGGCTCACGATGAGCGTGAGGATCAATCCCGATACCGGTCCGAAGAGGAACGTGCCAATGAGGATCGGCACATCCGCCATGTCGTACTCGAGGTATGGCGCGGCCGGGAAAATGCTGAAGCGCACCACATACATCAACACCAGGGACATCGCGCACAGCAGCGCCATCTCAACCAGCCATTTCACCTTTGCGTTTCTCATAAAAACCTTCTTTCCCGGGGCATTGCCCCGCACAAAATAATGGTTTCAGGGGAAAAACGCCCCCGCTTCCGAAAAAGCGGGGGCGCGTTGCATTGCAAACAAAAAGCGGATGCAGCCTGCTTCTTCCATCCGGACTTTACCGTCGGTACCGGATTCTGACCGGTTCGGCGGCGCTTTTCGGCGCCGTTCGCGGACTCGTCGGCCTTCCTGAAACGGAACGCCGCATCACCGCCGGTGTGGAATTTCACCACCCCCTGAAGCAAAGCCATTATAGCGCCGCCATGGCTTCCTGTCAATCCCCGCATGTGGGAAATACAAAAATTTCGGGAAATAATTCGTGCTTCCCAACCGGAATCGCATTTGGTATAATATAACGCGGCGCATGGGGAGGGGCATTCTGCGGGCAACCATTCGGTCATGGAGCATGGCGAATGGGGAAGTGGCATTGTCGGCCTTTACATTGTGTGCGCCCTGCATGGCAATCACCCGTCAGCGGCTCACGCCGCTGCCACCCCCTTTCAGGAAGAGGGCTTAACGGAAACATGCAAGCCAAAAGGCTCCTTTTTGAAAGGAGCTGTCGCCGCAGTCGGCTGAGGATTGTCCTTATTCCCGGAGGATTGTCCCCGCCGGCATCATAGTCCTTATTCGTTTTGATTTTTCAGGAGGTGTGGAAGATGTCCGTCGCATACGATGCCGTGGTGCTCGGCGCAGGGCATGCCGGCTGCGAGGCCGCGCTTGCGCTTGCGCGCATGGGGCTTTCCACGCTCGTCATTACCCTCAACCTCGATTCCGTGGCGCTCATGGCCTGTAACCCGGCCATCGGCGGCACCTCCAAAGGGCACCTCGTGCGTGAAATTGATGCGCTCGGCGGCGAGATGGGCCTCGCTGCGGATGCGGAGTTCATCCAGATGCGCATGCTCAACACGGGGAAAGGCCCTGCCGTGCATTCGCTCCGCGCGCAGATGGACAAGCGCCGCTACCATGAGCGCATGAAGCGCGCGCTGGAAGCACAGGAAAACCTTGATATTTTGCAGGGCGAAGTGTCCGAGATCCTGACGGAAAACGAGCATGTGTCCGCAGTTCGCCTTTCGGGCGGCGTGAACACGGAAGGGGAGCGCATCGCCTGCCGGGCCGTCGTCGTCGCCACGGGCGTATACCTGAAAAGCCGCATCCTCATCGGCGACCATGTGCGCGAAAGCGGCCCCTCCGGCCTGCTGCGCGCAGAGGGGCTTTCCGCCTCGCTCGCCTCGCTCGGGTTTACGCTGCGCCGCTTTAAAACCGGAACGCCCGCGCGCGTGCTCGGAAGAACGCTTGATTATGCCGAAATGGAGGTTCAGCCGGGCGATGTACCCGCGCCGCATTTCTCCTTCCTGAGCCAAAGCGACCCGCGCCCGCAAAGGCCGTGTTATCTCACCTACACCAATGAGGCGACGCATGCGGTCATCCGCGCAAACATTCACCGCAGCGCGATGTATTCCGGCCTCATTCAGGCCACGGGCACGCGGTATTGTCCCTCCATTGAAGATAAAATCACCCGCTTCGCGGATAAGGACCGCCATCAGATCTTCATCGAGCCGGAGGGTCTTTCCACGGACGAGATGTATGTGCAGGGCATGTCCACCAGCCTCCCGCAGGAGGTACAAGCCGATATGCTCCACACCATGCCCGGCCTGCGGAGCTGCCGGATCACGCGCCCGGGCTATGCCATTGAATACGACTGCATCGACCCGCTCTCGCTCGATGTCACGCTCGGCGCAAAATCCGTGCCCGGCCTGTATTTTGCCGGGCAGATCAACGGTTCCTCCGGCTATGAAGAAGCCGCCGCACAGGGCCTTTACGCGGGCGTCAACTGCGGCCTGTATCTTAAGGGCGAGCCGCCGCTCGTGCTCTCCCGCGCGGATGCATACATCGGCGTGCTGGTGGACGACCTTGCCACAAAGGGCACCAACGAGCCGTACCGCATGATGACCTCCCGCGCGGAATACCGCCTGCTTCTCAGGCAGGACAACGCCGATTTGCGCCTCACGGAGCAAGCGCGCCGCACGGGGCTGATTTCCGAGGCGCGCTATGCCCGGCTGATGCAAAAGCGCGAGGGCATCGAACAGGCGGTGAAGGCGCTCTCCGCCTTTGCGCCGCCAAGCGAAGCGCTTGCGGCGCTGCTTGATGCGCACAGGGAACCCGTGCCCAAAACAGGCGTGCGCCTGTTTGACCTGTTAAAGCGTGCCGGCATCGGCTACACCGAGCTCATGGGGCTTTATGCATCGCTGCCCCCGCTTGCGGAGGATGTGCGCGAGCAGGTGGAGATCATGGCGCGCTACGATGGCTACATCGAAAAGCAGCGCGCGCAGGTGGAGCGTTTCCGCAGTCTGGAGGATACGCTTCTTCCCGACGGCATCAACTATGCAGCGCTTGACGGCCTCCGCCTGGAAGCCCGGCAAAAGCTTGCCGCGCTCTGCCCGCGCTCCATTGGGCAGGCTTCGCGCATCAGCGGCGTTTCGCCCGCGGATGTGGCCGTGTTGCTGGTGCATTTGAAGCGGCTCAGCGACGGAATTGACGCCTGACCGCTTTCCCCGGGTATTTTTTTGCGAAGGGAGACTCGTATGCGCGAACGCCTTGCCGCGCTCTGCCCGTTTCTGACCGGCGGGCAGCTCGGCCAATTTGAAACGTATTACGCCATGCTTGTGGAGTGGAACACGCGCATGAACCTGACCGCGCTCACCGAACCGGCGGAGGTTGCCGAAAAGCACTTTGCGGACAGCCTCCTGCCCATGGCGCTTGTGCCGGAGGGCGCGCGGTGCATCGACGTCGGCACAGGCGCGGGCTTTCCCGGCGTGCCCATCCTCATCGCAAGGCCGGACATCCGGTGCGTGCTGCTCGATTCGCTCAACAAGCGGCTCACCTTTTTGGAAGCCGTGCTTGCGGAGCTCGGGCTTTCGGCGCGGGCGAAGCTCGTGCATGCCCGCGCGGAGGACGGTGCCCGCTCGGATGCGCTGCGCGGCGGGTTCGATGCCGCCTTCACGCGCGCGGTGGCGTCCGCGTCCGTGGCGCTGGAATGGACGGTCCCATTTTTGAAGGTGGGCGGCGTGTCGCTGCTCTATAAAGGGGCGAAGGCGGAGGAAGAGCTTTCCGCGGCCGCAAACGCGCTGCGCCTGCTCTCGGCTTCCGCAACGCTTGCGCGGTATGACGCACCGTGGGGGGAACGGAATGTCATCCTCGCCCGAAAGGACGCGAAAACACCGAAGGAATATCCGCGAAAGGCCGGAACAGCCGCCAAAAAACCGCTTTGACCCGCGGTGGAATTGTTTGAATTTGACAGCTTTTGCCGGGATTTGCAGGCCATGCAGGAAATATTGCCCAAGGCGGAGAACCCATTACCAAGGAGGAACAAATCTATGCCCGTATTCGACTTTATGAAGGACGCAAAAGCGGCCGACACCGGCCGGAAGCTGACGGAAATCCCCGTTGCATCCATCCACAGGAGTCCTTACCAGCCGCGCGTCACCTTTGATGAGGAAAGCATCGCGGAGCTTGCGCAGTCCATCCGGCAGGTGGGCCTGATCCAGCCGCTCGTGGTGCGCAAGGCCCCGGAAGGCGGCTACGAGCTCGTTGCGGGCGAGCGCCGCCTGCGCGCCGTCAAGAGCCTCGGCATGGAAAAGGTGACCTGCATCGTGGAACAGTCCGTGCAGGACGAGTCCTCCGCAATGATGGCGCTCATCGAAAACCTCCAGCGCGAAGATCTGCATTATCTGGAGGAAGCGCAGTGTTACAGCACGCTGCTTTCCACCTACAACCTCACGCAGGAAGAGCTTGCACAAAGGCTGGGCAAAAGCCAATCCTCCATTGCGAACAAGCTGCGCCTGCTGCGCCTGCCGGAGGAGGTAAAGACCGCCATGGCGGACGCGCACCTGACGGAACGCCATGCGCGCGCGCTTTTGAAGCTCCGGGATGAAAAAACGCAGCTTGAACTGGTGGATAAGGTTGCAAAAAAGAGCCTTTCCGTGAAAGAAACGGAAAAGCTCGTGGACAAAACGCTCAACAAACTGTTTGACGAAAAGAGCGACGGTGCGCGCCCCCGCCCGCGGATTCTGCGGATTGTGAAGGATTACCGCCTGTTCATGAACACCATCAACGCCGCGGTGAATACGCTGCGCGAGGCAGGCATGACCGTTGCGGTGGAACAGCAGGACCGTGAGGACGGTGTGGACATCCGCATCAGCGTCACGCGGTAAATCGCCCCCCATGCAAAAAGGGGGCGGAGTTGAGCGTCCGCAGTGCGATCATTGCGAATTGAGGGCAATACCCGCGGCCTTGACGGGGGATTGCCGCGTCAGCGCAACCCTGCGGGAATAAGGCAATCCTCAGTCGCCTACGGCGACAGCTCCTTTGCCAAAGGAGCCTTTTAGCTTACAGCTCCCCCAAAAGCCCCCCTTTAGAAAGGGGGTGGCAGCGGCGCGAGCCGCTGACGGGGGATTGTCGTAGCCCGCAGCCTTTGCGGGAATACGTCCGATCCCTTTTTTCGGCACGCCGGGTCATTTCCCCACACAAAATTTTGAAAAAATGCGCTCGATGAGATCGGCCGAAGCCTCGCGCCCGGTGATCTGGCCGAGCGCCGCAAGCGCCTCGCGCAGGTCGGTCGCAACAAGCTCCGGCTCTGTGCCGCCGGCGCTTTTTTCAGCGTCCGCAACCGAAGCCGCCGCCCGCTGCAGCGCCTCGATGTGGCGCGCATTGGTCACAAGCGCGCTCTCGGCCGCGGGCGCGATGCGCGCGGCAATCGCCCGGCGCAGCGCTGCAAGCCCTTCTCCCGTTTCCGCGCTCACGGCAACCGCTTCAATCCCATACGGGGAAAGCGCTTCCGCCTCCCAAAGGGCGGGGAGATCGCCCTTGCAGCAAACGGCAAGGCGGCTGCGCCCGGCCGTTTCCGCAAGCAGCGCTTCGTCCTCCTCCGAAAGCGGGGCCGCCGCATCAAAGCACAGCAGGAGCAGATCCGCGCGCTCCGCCGCCCTGCGCGCGCGCTCCACACCGATGCGCTCTACCGGATCATCCGCCGCGCGGATGCCCGCCGTGTCAAACAGCGTCACGGGGATTCCGTCCATGGAAACGGCTTCCTCCAGCACATCCCGCGTGGTGCCCGCAAATTGCGTCACGATGGCGCGCTCGGCGCCCGCAAGCGCGTTGAGCAGCGAGGACTTCCCCGCATTCGGCCGCCCGATGAGCGCCACGCGCGCGCCTTCGCGCAGCACCCGCCCCGAAAGCCCGGCGCCGATGAGCGCCGCAAGCTCCGCCTCCGCAGCGGCAAGCACGCCCGGCAGAGCGGAGGTTACGTCATCCTCCAGCTCCTCCGGGTAATCGATGGCGGCCTCAAGGCCGGAAAGCGCATCGAGAAGCTGCGCCTCCACGGCGGCAATGCGTTCGCTCAGCCTGCCTGTGAGCTGCGCAAGCGCGCTGTTTGCGCTGCGTTCCGCCCCCGCGTTGATGAGATCCATCACGGCCTCGGCCTGCGCAAGATCCAGCTTCCCGTTTAAAAACGCCCGCTCGGTAAATTCGCCCGGCCGCGCGCCGCGCGCATGGCGGCCGAGCAGCGCAAGCACGCGCCGCACCGTCGTCTGCCCGCCGTGCAGGTAAAGCTCCGCCATGTCTTCGCCCGTATAGGAACGCGGAGCAGGGAAGAATGCGGCCATCGCCTGGTCAAGCGGTTCGCCCGCCTCGTTCACAATGCGGCCGTACGCCATCTCCCGCGGTGCGCCGCGCCCGGTAAACACGGTATGGAGCAGCTCCTTTGCCCCTGTTCCGGACAGCCGCACCACGGCGATCGCGCCGCCCACGGGCGTTGCAAGGGCATAGATCAGGTCGTTCACAGAAGGTCAGTTCCTTTCCGCATGCTCTTTCGCAAGGCCAATCAGCCATTCAAACGGCTCCGGCCATTCCATGCGCTCCGGGTGTGTCTGCAAGCCGAGGATGCGGCCGCTTTCATGCTCAATCGCTTCGATGACCCCCTCCGGGGAGCGGGCGGTGACGGCAAAGCCTTGCCCGGGCGTTTTGACGGACTGGTGGTGGGCGCTGCAAACACCCGTGCGCCCTCTCAGCAGGCGTTCGGTAAGCGAACCCGGCGTTGCCGCAATCGGATGCGTGCCTTCCTTGGTGAAAGGCTCGATGCGATGGTTCTCCGCAAAGCCTGCCGCAGGGATGTCCGGCACAAGCGTGCCGCCGAACGCACAGTTGATCAGCTGGCAGCCGCGGCATACGCCGAGCACGGGCAGGCCGCGCGCAACGCATTCGCGCAGCAGGGCAAGCTCCGCCGCATCGCGTGCCGCACGGAACTCCGCAAGCGCGCCCGGTTCCGCCTCATACCCGCCAAGGGCGGGCATCAAATCGTGTCCGCCGCAGATGAGCGCACCGTCGAGCACATCCCACGCATCAAACTCATAGGGCAGCAGCAGCGGCACGCCGCCTGCCTGCACAATCGATTCAACATAGGTGATGTTGAGGAAATAGACGACATCCTGATCCTCGGCCGAATACGGAACCTTATTGGTTGTAAGGCCGATCAAAGGGCGTTTTGTCATCGTCAGCCGTTCCTTTCCGCGCGTTACCGCGCAAGCATATGCTTTCTTGCAAGCGCTGCAAACCATTCAAACGGTTCCGGCCAGCCCGTGCGTTCCGGGTGGAACTGCAGCCCCAGGATGCGGCCGTTTTCATGCTCTATGGCCTCGATCACGCCCTCCGGAGAGGTGGCGCTTACCGTGAAGCCCTGGCCCGGCGTTTTGACGGCCTGATGGTGGTAGCTTGCAACGCCTGTGCGGCCCTTGAGCATTGCGGCCACAAGCGTCCCTTCCACCGGCACGATCGGATGCAGCGCCACGCCGAAGGGCGTTACGCGATGGTTTTCCGTGTAGCCTGCCTCGGCAAGATCGAGCACCGTTTTCCCGCCAAACGCATAGTTCAGGAACTGGCAGCCGCGACATATGCCGAGCATCGGGAGTTCGCGCTCGTTCGCCGCATGGAACAGACGGGTTTCAAAATCATCCCGTGCATCGCAGATGTTTGCCGCCTCGCCTTTGTCGTCCTTGTCGTACGCGCCGCGCGCCGGGTTGATGTCGCCGCCGCCGCAAAACAACACGCCGTCGAGGATATCCCAATCGTCAAACGTGTACGGCAGGATCACGGACGTGGCCCCAACGCTGTGCAGGGAGTTGCTGTAAGTGTCGTGCAAATGGTAATGATTCCCAATGTCGTCGTCCGAAGGGTTGCGTTTGTAGCAGGTCAGGCCGATGAGGGGTCTCTTGTTCATGTTGCTTGTTGCACTCCTGTATTTTCTTTATGGTATTGTTCAGCCGTTTCCGGCCGGAAACCTGATGCGTGCAGGGCAAAGCGGTGTTTTGGGCCGCGCCGCGCGTTTATTTGCCGATGTCCTTTGCAACCTGCCCAAGCCGTGCGCGGCAGTTATCCTTTGGGTGGCAGGCGCAGTGCAAAAGCAGTATGCGCTTGATTTCGCCCACGCGCGGGGAGGGGGGAAGGTTGAGCCATCCCATTATGTCCGCACCCGTGCAGCAAAGCTCCGCTTCACTGAGCGGCGCGCCTTCCGCCTGCATGCGCGCAAGCACCGCACGCCAGCGCAGGGCGCTTTTCACCTCGCCCGAAATGCGGCCGGAGCCATGCACATCCGCTTCACGCAAATCCGCAAGCGCAAGCGTGAACGCTGCGCCCCACCCGGCAAAGCGCCGGCGCAGGGTTGATTCTTTGGCGTTTCCGTTCAAATCGAACATATGCCAGCGGATCAGCCCGGCCACTTCCTCCTTTACAGCATTCGGATATTTCAGCCGCGCGAGCATTTCCCGGGAAATGTTGGCGCCAATCGCATCATGGCCAAGCATGCGCCCCGTTTCCCGAAACGCAACGGGCTTGCCCACATCGTGCAGCAGCGCGGCAAGGCGGGCAACGCGCTCCGGCCTTGCGCAGGCGCATGCGTGCAGCATGTGTTCCTGCACATCGTATGCATGGTATTCGGGCCGCTGTGCGATGCCGGCCCCCGCCGCGATCTCCGGCAGCACGGCCGCAAGCGCACCCGTTTCCGCAAGGGTGCTGAGCCCGCACAGCACGCGTTCTCTTCCCAGTCCATAGCGTATATCGGCAAGGAGCAGCTTGTCAAGCTCCTCCCGCACGCGTTCTGCAGAAATGTCCAGAACACCCGCTGCATTCGCCCGGGCTGCAGCAAGCGTGCCCGGTTCCACGGAAAAACCAAGCTCCGCGGCAAAGCGCGCCATGCGCAGCACGCGCAGGCCATCGTCCCGCAAAATGACGTTGGGGTCCGGCGAAGTGGCGCGGATTATGCGGGCTTTCAGGTCGGCAAGGCCGCCCGTCGGGTCGATAAGCCTTTGCCCCAAAATGTCGTAATACAGCGCGTTTACGGTGAAATCCCGCCGGAAGGCATCCTCCTCAAGCGTTGCGCCAAAGCGCACTGCGCCCGGCCGGTGTGCGCCGCCCGCGCCGTATTCCTCCGCACGGAAGGAAGCATATTCAAACGTATATTCGCCAAGCTCGATATCCAGCGTGCCGAAAAAAGCGCCCTTTTCCCGGCAGGCCACGCCACGCGCTTCAAGCAGTGCGCGCGCCTCAGAAACAGGCATGGGGGAGGCCACGTCCATATCCTGCACGGGCAGGCCAAGGCAGGCGTTTCGCACCATGCCGCCCACGGCATACAGCGGGAAGCCCGCATCCCGAAAGATGCGGGCGAGGGCCGTTAATTCAGTTGGAAGGGGGATGGTCATTGAGGGACCTCCATGGTATAGAATTCTCTCTGGAAGATGCGCGGGATGACGGGGATGCCGTCCCCGAAAACGGGTCAACGAGGCTTTGCAGCGATACGGCAATCCCCCGTCAGCACCTTCGGTGCTGCCACCCCCTTTCAAAAGGGGGCTTTTGGAAAGCCGAACCCCCAAAGGCTCCTTTGGCAAAGGAGTTGTCGCCGCAGGCGACTGAGGATTGTTCTTATCTCCGCCGCAGCGTGTCACCCTTCCCGCTCCGCCAGAACGGCGCACGCAACCGATTGAAATGCCTTGCCGTTTTCCTTTGGCGTGCCGGAAAGCGTCTCCGCGCGGCGCATGATCTCACGCAGCGTGTCCGCGTCCTGCTGGAGGAACAGTTCGCACAGGTAACGCTTCATTCGCCCGTTGTTGTAGCGCGCAAGCGCCGTGGTGAGCATGGCAGCGCGCTCCGTATATTCGTCATACCACGCCGCAAAGCCGCTTTGCGCCACGCATTTGCAGGTGCGCTCCTTGGCGTGGCCCGTGTTCAGGTCCTTAAAATCGCCGATCTTGCCAAGTTTTGCGCAGGGGAATTCTCCGCATGCGCCGCAATGCGCCAGCCCCTTTGCCTGACAGCAGTGGTGCGCCTTGCATGGCTCTGTATAGTATCCATTCGCTGAGCAGCCCGGGCAACTGCTTTTTCCCTCCGCCCGGTAGCGGCTGCACAGCGCGCATGGCATCCCGCAATACCCATAGGGAACTCCGGCCATGTGCCTCACTTCCTTTCATAACGCTGCACAAGTACGGGCGTGCCGAAAGGCACGCCCAATTTGTTTTACTCTTCCGTTTCCGCTTCCGCCGCATGCTGCGCAGCGGCCTCGGCCTCAACCTCATTTTCCTCGTCGTGTGGGACGAGCGCCACGGAAACCACGCGCGTGCCTTCGTCCACACGCATCAGGCGCACGCCCTGCGTGTTGCGGGAGGTGATGCTGATCTGATCCACCGGCATGCGGATGATAGTGCCGTCATCGCGGATCATCATGATGTCCTCTGTGCCGTCGCACAGCTTCATGCAGGCAAGCACTCCGGTTTTCTCCGTAATGGCCGTTGCGATCACGCCCTTGCCGCCGCGGCTCTGGCGGCGGTACTGGTCTTCCGGCGTGCGTTTGCCCATGCCGCGCTCGGTGATGGAAAGCACCGTTGCACCGCACAGGATGCGGTTCACATCCACGACCTCGTCTCCTTCGTCCAGCAGGATGCTGCGCACGCCCGTTGCGGTGCGGCCCATGGCGCGCACGTCATCCTCATGGAAGCGGATGCACTTGCCGCGGCGCGTGCCCACAAGGAACTCATCGTCCCCGGTGGAAAGCATCACGCCGATGAGCTCGTCGCCTTCCCTGAGGCCAAGGGCAATCAGGCCGCCCTTTCGGATGTTGTCGAACTCGCTCATGGGCGTTTTCTTGATGACGCCGCCCCGCGTTGCAAACACGAGGTATTCGCCCTCTGCTTCCTTGGTGACGGGGAACATAGCGGTGATCTTTTCGCCGCCCTGCAATTGCAGCAGGTTCACAATGGCCGTGCCCTTCGCGGTGCGCCCGGCCTCCGGGATGTTATAGCACTTGAGCTTGAACGCGCGGCCCGTGTTCGTGAAGAACATGATGTGGGAATGCGTGGAGGTCACAAACAGGTGCTCCACGAAATCCTCCTCCCGCGTGGTCTGGCCCATGATGCCCTTGCCGCCGCGGTTCTGCGCGCGGTAGGTGTCAAGCGCAATGCGCTTGCAGTAGCCAAGGTGCGTGAGCGTCACGGCCATGTCCTCTTCCTGAATGATGTCGTCAAGGTCGATATCATCTGTGGCGAGGGTGATCTCCGTGCGGCGGGAGTCGGCATACCTGCGGCGCACTTCAAGGATTTCTTCCTTGATGATGCCGAGCAGCAGCCCTTCATCCGCAAGGATTGCCTCATAATGGGCAACGGTCTTCACAAGCTCCCCGTGTTCGTCCATGATCTTGTCGCGCTCAAGGCCCGTGAGGCGGGCAAGGCGCATATCAAGAATGGCCTGCGCTTGTTTTTCCGAAAGGCCGAACCGCTCGCACAGGCGCTCCTTGGCAGTGGGGGAGGAGGGGGATTTTTTGATGATCTCCACGACCTCGTCGATATTGTCGAGCGCAATGATGAGGCCTTCCAAAATGTGCAGGCGTTCTTTGGCGCGGTCAAGGTCGTACTGCGTCCTGCGGGTGACGACCTCCTCCTGGAAGGTAAGGTAATGGGAAAGCATCTCCCGGAGGTTGAGCACCTTGGGCTCGCCGTCCACAAGGGCGAGCATGATAACGCCAAAGGTGTCCTGCATCTGGGTGTGCTTATACAGCTGATTCAGGATGACGCTCGCGTTCACGTCCTTTTTGAGTTCGATGACGATGCGCATGCCGTTGCGGTCGGATTCGTCGCGCAGGTCGGAAATGCCTTCCACGCGCTTGTCATGCACAAGCTCCGCAATTTTTTCCACAAGGCGCGCCTTGTTCACCTGATACGGGATCTCGGTGACGATGATGCGGCTCTTTCCGCCGTGCATCTCCTCGATTTCCGCCTTTGCGCGCACCACGATCTTGCCGCGGCCGGTGCGGTACGCCTGGCGGATGCCCGCCGTGCCCATGATGGTCGCGCCCGTCGGGAAATCCGGGCCGGGGATGTACGCCATAAGCTCCTCCACGGAAATGTCCCGGTTTTCGATCATGGCAACGTATGCGTCAATCACCTCGCCCAGGTTGTGCGGCGGGATGTTCGTCGCCATGCCCACGGCAATGCCGCCCGAACCGTTCACAAGCAGGTTCGGGAAGCGGCAGGGGAGCACCTTGGGCTGCATGAGCGTTTCATCGAAATTCGGCCCGAAGTCCACGGTGTTCTTGTTGATGTCCGCAAGCATTTCATCCGAAAGCTTGGAAAGGCGCGCCTCGGTATAACGCATGGCGGCAGCGCTGTCGCCGTCCACAGAGCCGAAGTTGCCCTGCCCTTCCACAAGCAGATAGCGCGTGTTGAAGTCCTGCGCAAGGCGCACCATGGCGTCATACACGGAAGAATCGCCGTGCGGATGGTATTTGCCCAGCACGTCGCCCACGATGCGCGCGCTTTTGTGGAACGGCTTGTCGGACGTAAAGCCCTGCTCATCCATGGAATAAAGGATGCGCCGGTGCACGGGCTTCAGGCCGTCGCGCACATCGGGCAGCGCGCGGTCGATGATGACCGCCATGGCGTAGGAAATAAAGGATTTCTGCATCTCCTCCTCGATGTTGAGCGGATAGATGCGGTGGGTCGTTTCTGACATAGTTTACCCCTCTTTAAAATTGACAATTGGCAACTGATTTGTTGTCTGGTTCTCCTGCGTGCCGTGTGGTCCCGGCGGTTCAAAAGGGCGCATGCAGCCCGCGCGAACGCGGCTTTTCACGCAGCCCTCCCGGGCCTTGCTCACACATCGAGATCGGTCACGAGCTTGCTGTTCTGCTCAATGAACTCGCGGCGCGGCTCCACCTTGTCGCCCATGAGGGTGGTGAAAATCTCATCCGCGCGCATGGCGTCCTCAAGCCGCACCTGCCAAAGGATGCGGTTTTCCGGGTCCATGGTGGTTTCCCAAAGCTGATCCGCATTCATTTCGCCGAGGCCCTTGTACCGGTTGATCATGGGCTTGGGGTCGCGGCCGATCTCATTGAGGATGTTGTTGAGCTCCTCATCGGAATACGCATACCAGATGTTTTTCCCGCGGGAGATCTTGTAAAGCGGCGGCTGCGCAGCATACACATACCCCTTTTCCAGCAGCGGACGCATGTGCCGGAAGAAGAAGGTCAGCATCAAAATGCGGATATGCGCGCCGTCCACATCTGCATCCGTCATGCAGACGATCTTGTGATAGCGGAGCTTGGATTCGTCAAAATCGCTGTCAATGCCCGCGCCGAACGCCGTAATCATGGACTTGATCGCGTCGCTTGAAAGGATGCGGTCCAACCGCGCCTTTTCCACGTTAAGGATCTTGCCGCGCAGCGGGAGGATGGCCTGAAACGCCGGGTTGCGGCCCTGTTTCGCGCTGCCGCCTGCGGAGTCTCCCTCCACAAGAAAGATCTCGCACTTGGCGGGGTCCTTTTCGGAACAGTCGGCAAGCTTGCCGGGGAGCGCGGTGGTGTCAAGCGCCGTTTTGCGGCGGGTCAGCTCGCGCGCCCTGCGGGCCGCATCGCGCGCGCGTGCGGCGGTCACGCATTTTTCCACGATGGCCTTTGCATCCTGCGGGTGCTCCTCCAGATAAGTGGAAAAGCCGTTTGCAACCGCGCCATCCACCATGGTGCGGATGTAAGCGTTGCCGAGCTTGGTCTTCGTCTGCCCTTCAAACTGCGGCTCCACGAGCTTTACGCTCACAATTGCGGTAAGCCCTTCCCGGATGTCCTCGCCCTTAAGGCCCTCGTCCGTTTCTTTGATGTATTTATATTTTTTCGCATAATCGTTCACCACGCGCGTGAGCGCCGTGCGGAAGCCCACAAGGTGGCTGCCTCCCTCCACGGTGCCGATGTTGTTGGCGAAGGTGAACACGTTTTCGTTGTAATCGTCGTTATACTGCATGGCGACCTCAAGCGAAGCGGACTCCTGCTTCTCCGGGTCTTCCCGCCGGGCTTCGATGTAAATCGGCTCGGGGTGCAGCACGTCCTTGTTGCGGTTGATGTGCTTCACGAACGAGATAATGCCGCCCTCGTAGCAGAAGGACTTCTGCACGGGCTCCTCCGGCCGTTCGTCGGTGACGGTGATGCGCACGCCGCGGTTTAAAAACGCAAGCTCGCGCATGCGGTTCACCATGGTGTCAAAGTTATAGTTCACCTCGTCAAAGATCTCATCGTTGGCGAGGAAGGTGACCTGCGTTCCGCTCTCGTCGCCCTCATAGGTGCCGATGACGGCAACCGGCGCAAGCGGGTCGCCCAAGCGGTATTCCTGGCGGTAGATCTTATTGTCCCGCCGCACTTCCACGGTGAGCCATGTGGAAAGCGCGTTCACAACGGAAAGGCCCACGCCGTGCAGGCCGCCCGAAACCTTGTAGCCGCTTCCGCCGAACTTTCCGCCTGCATGCAGCACCGTGAGCGCGACTTCAAGGGCGCTTTTGTGCAGCTTTGGGTGTTCGTCCACGGGGATGCCGCGGCCGTTGTCGGTCACGGTGAGGGAATTGTCCTTGTGGATGTTGATTTCAATGTGGTTGCAATAGCCGCCCATGGCTTCGTCGATGGCATTGTCCACCAGCTCTTTTACAAGATGGTGCAGTCCGCGCACATCCGTGGAACCGATGTACATGCCCGGGCGGCGTTTGACAGCCTCCAGGCCCTCCAGGACCTGAATTTGCGAAGCGTCGTAATCGTTATGGTTGCTCATGGTCATATCCTTTCACCTTCCCGTACGGGAAGAAAACGTTTTTTGTCAACCGGTGGTTATCCTTCCGCTTGCCTGCACTGCCTTTCGCGCGGCCTCATTCGTTCAAGGCGCAGACGCGCCCCGCTGCGCGCTTCAGCAGCGTTTCCGCCGCGATGGGGGAGGACCAGACGGTGAGCGCCCCATTGCGCTCCATCAGTACGTAGGATTTTTCCGGCGCATCGGAGATGCTGCGGATGCGCCCGCTGCCGATGGCAGCGTCAATCGCGCGGCGCGTGTCCCGCGAACGCATAGCCGTGTCCCGGCTCACAATGGCGATCACCTCGCCGATATCCACCATGGCGTCCCCGCCGATGTGCAGCAAATCCATGCAAAAGCCTCCGCTTTTATTTTTGCCAAAATTTGGCGAGACTATAAATTTCGATGTCCCCTGCGGGCGAACAATCCTCAGTCCGCTTGCCCAGCGTAGCAAGCTGCGCGGAGGAAATAAGGACAATCCTCAGTCCGCTTACGCGGACAGCTCCTTTCAAAAAGGAGCCTTTCGGCTGCTGGCCTCGCGCCATATCCCCATCCTTAGCCCTTCACCTTAAAGCTCCCGCAGCGTCCCGCGCTCGCATGCATATGCATGAATGCCTGTCATGCCGGCGCGCTCAAGCCCGGCAAGGGACGTGCAGGTAAGGAAGCACTGGCAATCCCGCATGGCCTCAAGCAACGCGCGTTGGCGCGGCTCGTCGAGCTCGGAGAGCACATCGTCCAGAAGCAGCACGGGCGGTTCGCCTTTTTCCTCCGTGAGCAGCGCAAGCTCGGAAAGCTTCAGCGAAAGCGCCGCCGTGCGCTGCTGCCCCTGCGAGCCGAACACGCGCACAGGCGCATCCCCAAGGCAAACGGAAAGGTCATCCCGGTGCGGGCCCATGGTGGTGAACCCGCGGCGGATGTCGTCGAGCGCCGAAGCGTACAACGCCTCCTGCAGGGCCTCCCGCTCAGTCCCGCCATAGCGCGCGGCATCCACGCTCGGCGCATAGGAAACCGCAAGCTGTTCCCGCCCGCCGGAAATGCTGCGGTGCAAATCCCGCGCAAGCGTGGAAAAGGAATCCACAAACTCCTGCCGCATGCGCATTACATCCGCGCCCGCCGCGGCAAGCTGTTCATCCCAAACGTAAAGCTGCTCCCGCACCTCGCGCTGGGAGCGTTCCCGCCCGGGCTCGCCCTTCAAAAGGGCGTTGCGCTGTTTGAGCGCGGCGTTGTATTGCTGGATTTTGTAATAATACGCCGGGCGCAGCTGGCTCAGCTCCATGTCAAGGAAGCGGCGGCGTTCCGCCGGCGCGCCTTTGACGAGTTCAAGGTCCTCCGGGGAAAACATCACCACGTTGAGCACGCCCATCAGCTCGCCGCTGCGCTGCGTTTGCAGCCGGTCGATAAACACCTGCTTGCGTTCGCCCGCGCGCAGCTTCATT
Source organism: Christensenella sp. UBA1685 (assembly GCA_002320595.1). Lineage (GTDB taxonomy): Bacteria > Bacillota > Clostridia > Christensenellales > CAG-138 > UBA1685. The sequence continues at coordinate 492 of DCKB01000062.1, read as the reverse complement.
TCGATGCGCCGCTCGCCCGCGCGCGTCTGCACATCAAGCCCGACATACCCGCCGGACATACCCTGGTTGATGAGTTCCGCATCCCGCGCCGTGCGGTGGGAACGGCCGAACGCACAAAAAAAGACGGCCTCAACGGCGTTTGTTTTGCCCTGCGCGTTTTCGCCCACGATCACATTGAGGCCGGGGAGCGGGCGCAGGTCGAGCGCCTCATAATTGCGGAAATAATTCAGTTTGAGCCGCGCAATTTGCATGGCACTCCCCTTATAATCATTCGATTTAGTATATCATATTGCGGCTCTTTTTTCAAGGTTGTTTATTAATATAAGAAGAAATGAACTGTAGGATTACAATACATCTTGGACAGCGGTAAGAAAAAGGATGAAGGATTCGCACGAATCGGTTATTGTGAGTTTAACAAAAGCAACAAAGACCGAAAGGAAGTGCAAATCCCTCATGACAAGTGTAACACAGGACATGAAGTACAGGCAATCC
>DCKB01000061.1 GCA_002320595.1 Christensenella sp. UBA1685 | reverse complement strand
TGCTCGCCCAACCTTTTCCTTCGTTGCTATACCGTCCAACATGTTTGACACACCTACAGGATTCCGTCATTGTTGTGAACTTGTAGGAAACGAATCGCACAATTTTTATGAATTTGCTGTCGAAATGGGCGGCAAGCACTTCCTCCGGGCGCAAAAACCGGCTTTAAAGCGGAAGGCAAACGCGCGGAGGGAGCGCCGGCGCGTTTATCAGGAATGAACGCGAGAGAAAAACCGCCGCAGGCCACCACTCCTCCTTTACAAACGCCCGTTTTCCGGGTATAATAAGCACGGTAAAGCGATGAGTGGGACACACGGTGGGACAACGCCCAGCAGCGAGCCGCGGCATGGTGCAAGCGCGGCGGGAGACGGGTTCCATACGCATCGCCCGCGAGCGCGGAGTTGAACGCAGTTTCATTTTTCAGTAAACTCCGCCGTGTGCGCACGTTACAGCGCAAAAGGAGCGGACGGCCGAATGCCGTCAATCCGGGTGGTACCGCGCAGCGCCTGCGTCCCGTTTTTCGGGATGCGGCTTTTTTATTTTTCGGATCGCCTGCCGAACTGCGGCTTTCCTGCCGGTGCGCCGCGCTTAGAATCCGCTGATGGAACCAATTATCATACAGGAGTAAAAGCATGTATCAGAAAGTATCGACCTCGCTGAACTTCGTGGAACGCGAAAAGGAAACGCTCGCGTTCTGGAAGGAAAACAAAATCTTTGAAAAGAGCGTGGAGCTGCGCCGCGGCGCCGAGCCCTATACGTTCTTCGACGGGCCGCCGACGGCAAACGGCAAGCCGCACATCGGCCACATCCTCACCCGCGCCATCAAGGACATCATCCCCCGCTACCGCACCATGAAGGGATACGATGTGCTGCGCAAAGCCGGCTGGGACACCCATGGTTTGCCGGTGGAGCTTGAGGTGGAAAAGCTTCTTGGCCTTGACGGGAAGGAGCAGATCGAGCAATACGGCGTGGAACCGTTCATCCAAAAGTGCAAGGAATCCGTTTGGAAATACAAGGCCGAATGGGAGCAGATGAGCGACCGGGTCGGCTTCTGGGCGGACATGGACGACCCGTATGTTACCTATGAAGATAATTACATCGAATCCGAATGGTGGGCGCTGAAGAAGATCCACGAAAAGGGCCTGCTTTATAAGGGCCATAAGATCGTCCCCTACTGCCCGCGCTGCGGCACCGCGCTTGCCTCCCACGAGGTTGCGCAGGGCTATAAGGATGTAAAGGAAACCTCCGCCACCGTGCGCTTCCGCTGCAAGGATGAGGATGCTTCCTACCTCGCGTGGACGACCACGCCCTGGACGCTTCCCTCCAACGTCTGCCTCTGCGTAAACGCAAACGTCACCTATTGCCGTGCGGAAAAGGGCGGCGAAGCCTTCATCCTCGCAAAGGAACTTGTTTCTTCCGTGCTCGGCGAAGAGGGCGTCACGATCGTGCGCGAATTCCCGGGCAGCGAGCTTGTCGGCCGCGATTATGAGCCGCTGTTTGAATGCACCGCAAAGGCCTGCGGCAAAAAGCGCGCGCACTATATCATCGCGGACGATTACGTTACCACCACCGACGGTACGGGCATCGTCCACAATGCGCCGGCATTCGGCGTAGATGACCAGCGCGTCTGCGCGGAAAACGACCTGCCGTTCATTCAGCTTGTCAACACCCGCGGCGAAATGTGCGGCGACACCCCGTGGGACGGCGTGTTCGTCAAAAAAGCCGACCCGATGATCCTTGACGCGCTGCGCGAAAGCGGGCTGCTGTTTGACGCGCCGCAGTTCGAGCACAGCTACCCGTTCTGCTGGCGCTGCGACACGCCGCTCATCTATTACGCCCGCGAAAGCTGGTTCATCCGCATGACGGCCATCCGGGACCGGCTCATCGAATACAACCGCCGCGTCAACTGGCTGCCGGAAACCATCAAGGAAGGCCGCATGGGCAATTTCCTGGAAAACGTAGTGGACTGGGGCCTTTCCCGCGAGCGCTATTGGGGCACGCCGCTGCCGGTTTGGGTTTGCCAGGAATGCGGCGAGGTACATGTTGTAGGCAGCCGCGCAGAGCTGCGTGAGCTCAATCCAAGCGTGCCGGAGGACATCGAGCTGCATAAGCCGTTCCTTGACCCCATCACCTTCCCCTGCAAGAAGTGCGGCGGCACGATGAAGCGCGAGCCCGTTGTGATCGACTGCTGGTTTGATTCCGGCTCCATGCCCTTTGCGCAGTGGCACTATCCGTTTGAAAACAAGGAGCAGTTCGAGCGCCGCTATCCCGCGAACTTCATTAGCGAAGCGCTCGACCAAACACGCGGCTGGTTTTATACCCTGCTTGCGATCTCCACCTGCCTGTTCGACGAGCCGAGCTTTAAGAACTGCATCGTGCTTGGCCTTGTATGCGACAAGGATGGCCTCAAGATGAGCAAGCACAAGGGCAATGTGGTTGATCCGTGGACGGTGCTTGACAATCAGGGCGCCGACGCCGTGCGCTGGTATTTCTATACCGGCTCCATGCCGTGGCTCCCGAGCCGTTTCTCCGCGGAAGCCGTTTCCGAGGCACAGCGCAAGTTTATGGGTACGCTTTGGAACACCTATGCGTTCTATATCCTGTATGCGGACATCGACGGGTTTGACCCAACAAAACATGCCCTCAGGGAAGAAGCCCTCACGCCGATGGACAAATGGGTGCTTTCCCGCCTGAACACGCTCGTGAAGACCGTGGACGAATCCCTTGCTTCGCTTCACATCACCGAGGCCGGACGCGCGCTTTCCGCCTTCACGGACGAGCTTTCCAACTGGTATGTGCGCCGCTGCCGCGAGCGCTATTGGGGCAAGGAGATGACGGCAGACAAGGAAGCCGCCTACATGACGCTCTTCACCGTTCTGAAGACGATGGCGCTCCTTTCCGCGCCGTTCACCCCGTTCATGGCGGAAGAGATCTACCAGAACCTCGTGCGCACCGTGGACGCTTCCGCGCCCGAAAGCGTGCATCTTTGCGATTTCCCGGCCGTAAACGAGGCCATGATCGACCCGGAACTCGAAGCGCACATGGCTGAGGCGCTCGAGATTGTGGTGCTCGGCCGCGCAGCGCGCAACGCTGCGAACGTAAAGAACCGCCAGCCGCTTTCCACGATGTATGTGCAGGGCGCAGAGCTCCCCCCGATGTTTGTTTCCATCGTCGCGGACGAGCTGAACGTGAAGCAGGTGGAATTCGTTGTAGATGCAAGCGCTTTCATCAGCTACAAGGTGAAGCCGCAGCTCAAGACGCTCGGGCCGCGCTACGGCAAGGTTCTTCCGAAGATCAACGCCTACCTGCAGGGCGAGGGTGTAGGTGACCTGGTTGTCGCCGCGCACAAGGCGGGCAAAAACTATGAATTCGACCTTGACGGCGTTGCCGTTTCCCTTGCGGAAGCGGACGTTCTAACTGAGCCCATGCAGAAAGCGGGCTTTGTGAGCCAGACGGAGCATGAGCTTTCCGTGGTGCTTGACACGAACCTGACCGAAGCGCTCATTGAGGAAGGTTTCGTGCGCGAGCTGATTTCCAAGGTGCAGACCATGCGCAAAGAGGCGGGCTTTGAGGTCACCGACCATATCGCGCTCACCTATGTGGGCAGTGCGCGCATCGCGGAAATCTTCGCCGCCCACGGCGCGGACATCGCGGCGGATACGCTTGCGGATTCCGTGACGGCAGGCGAAGCGAAAGGATATACAAAGGAGTGGGACGTCAACGGCGAGCATGTTGCGCTCGGCGTAGAAAAACAATAAATCCATTAAAGGAGGATCTTCCCCATGAAGCAGAGGAAAGAACTGTTCAGCCTTCAACTGCCGCTCTCACTCGATTGCGGTGAGAACGGGCCGCTTGAACACGCACAGGCGCTTTTTGCAGCGATCCAGCCCGATGACACCTTGTACATCCTGGAATCCCCGGCCAATGACCCTGAAGGCATCGTCAGCGAGGCTTTCGTCCGTGCGCTCGAGGTAGCCGGCCCGACCGTTTCCCAGTGGGCAGACTTCGAGTTCCGTCTGACTGCGCAGACGGAAGACGGCGCTGCCATCAGCCTTCTCCAGCCGGATCCCCGGCCATACAATCAGGTTATTTTCCGCCCCTCCGCGCAGCTTTCCGAACTGCTTCTTGACTCCGCATACTTTGGCAGGCATTCCGATGCGCAGAAGAACAATGTCCGCCTGGCCAAGCTTGAAAAAGCCGCGCTGGAAGAAATGATGCATGCCGTTCATGAGCGGCGCATGGCCAGTGCGCAAAATGCCAAGGAGCTGATTGAAGCGCAAAACGAAGCCGAGCGCAACAGCTCGGCGCAGATCGACTCCACCGAGGATGTTCTGCGCCTGTTCCGCAACTATTAAACCCATGCTTAATCAAAACCACCAGTTGAACTG
>DCKB01000037.1 GCA_002320595.1 Christensenella sp. UBA1685 | reverse complement strand
CGTGAGGATCAGCGTCGCTTCTACGACTCCCATCGCTTCTACTCGCTTGCAGACTTCGCTGCTCAGCTCGCTGTGCATCGAAGAGCCTCCAATAACCGTCCTATGCGCCCTTTACAGTATTGCTCGCCCAACCTTTTCCTTCGTTGCTATACCGTCCAACATGTTTGACAAACCTACAATTCGGCGCCCCGGGACAACCTTTTTTACCATTTTATTTAATATTTTGTCCGGCAGGTTCCTTTTGCGCCTCCGCAGGCTCACCTTTTTGCGCCTGCGCCTTTGCAGCGGGCTTTTTTTGCGGTGGGGCGGGCTTTGCGGGAGCCGCTGCGGCAAGGCAATCTTCCACAACGAGTTTTCCCATTAGTGCCGCAAGCGCCGCGCTTTGCGCCACAACCGCCGCTTCTCCCCCCTCTGCAGCCGGAGGCGCCACCCATTCCTTATGCGTAAACGCTTTCACAAGCGCATTCTCCAACGCGCTGCAAAAGCTGTCGTACGCCTCCTGCGGGGAAAACCGTGCAATCATCAGTTCCATCAAGCCGGCAATCTCATTGATGGAAAGCACCTTTTTCAGCAGGCAGACGACCATGAGCTGCGCAAGCTGCTCCCGACCATATTTTTTCTGAACGGGCGGCAGGATTACCTTTTGCTTTACATAGTTGTTGATCATCGTGGAAGTCACAACGTTCTCTTTTTCCTCCACAAACAGGGAAAGCGCCTCCTCCAGCACCAGGATTACCTGATCCATGTAAAGCAGGAGTTTGGGCAGTTCTTCCCACCGAGGGCAATGAAATGCACTTGCCTGTTCCGGCGTGATCCGCATGTTCTTCCTCCCAGTCTGCACACCCTCCGGCGCACATTTTTAAAAGTATAGCATATGATGGCAAAAACCGTCAATCTTACTTGACTTTGCAATAGTTCAATATTATAATCTAATTAATCTAGTATTTAATACTAGATTTTGGCGAAACTATTAACGAAATTTGGATATACTATGGCACAGGAGGTGGCACATATGAAAGAAGCAATGCAGGCAAGGATTTACGGGGATTCCGTTATGAAGGGCACGGTGATCGACCGCGCGTACCGCTACCACGCGCTGATGGAGGAATACCTTGCAAAATTCCGCGAAAAATTCAGCATAGAAACAGAAAACCGCTCTCGTTTCGGCATCACGGTAGACAAGGGCTATTCCCTGCTTCGCCAGGATTTGGATCAGGGCGTTGCATGCGATTATGCGCTCGTCGAATTCGGCGGGAACGATTGCAACTTTAAGTGGAACGAAATCTCCGTTCTTCCGGAATCGGAGCACGAACCGCTCACACGGCTTTCCCATTTTAAAGAAACCTATCACAGTATGGTGCGAGACCTCAAGCGGGCGAATATCCAGCCCGTGCTGATGACGCTCCCGCCCATTGACGCGGAGCGGTACCTCGCCTTCCTCGGGCGCAATGGAAACGACCCAAAGCAGATCCTTCGCTGGCTCGGAGATGTGCAGCGAATCTACCGCTTTCACGAATCGTATTCCAACGCCATTGTGCGTATCGCAGAGGAAACAGGATGTCCGCTTGTGGATGTGCGCGGCTATTTTCTTGACCAACCCCGTTTCCGGGATCTCATTTGCATTGACGGCGTGCATCCCAGCGAAGCCGGTTATAAACTTGTATTTCAGGCGTTTACGGATTTTGTCAACAACAATCCCGCAACTGCTTGCTAAACCGTTTTCGTGATGGTATAATTATGCATTATTGATGCCATCCCGGAGGTTTATATGGAATTTGGATTTCATTTTCCCACAAAAATCCGTTTTGGGCGCGGCGCAGTGCAAAACAACGGTGCGGCGCTGCGTTTGGGCGAACGTGCGTTTATTGTAACAGGCAAGCATTCCGGCCGCGCAAGCGGTGCGCTTGCAGATGTAATTGCAGCGCTTACCCATCAAAAGATCGAATGCAGTGTGTTTGAGGGAATCGGCAACAACCCCGATGTAGAGCAGTGCCGGGCGGTTGGCGCACAGGCGCGCGCGTTTCATGCGGATTTCATCATCGGCATCGGCGGCGGCTCACCGCTTGATGCGGCAAAGGCCGTTGCCGTATTTGCTGCAAACGATATTCCCGCGGAACAGCTTTTTACAAACTCGTATGAAAGCGGGGTTCTGCCCATCGTCGCCGTCCCCACTACCTCCGGCACCGGAAGCGAAGCAACGCCGTGGTCCGTGATGACATGGCACACGGTGAAAACCAAGCGCTCTTTTGGGAGTCTCCAAACCTATCCCTGCCTCGCGCTGCTTGACCCAACGTATACCGACAGCCTCCCCCTTGCCATTACGCGGAGCACTGCGATGGATGCGTTCACGCACTGCTTTGAAAGCGTGATTTCCGTGAAGGCATCTCCCCTTACCGATGCGCTGAGCTTTCATGCGCTCGAACGGTTTGGAAAGCTGATGCCGCAGCTTGAGCTGGGCGATGTGGCTTCCCTTCGGGATGAGCTGATGCTTATTTCGTTGCTCGGCGGCGTTGCGATTTCCCATACGGGCACAACCCTCATGCACTCCATCGCCTATCCGCTCACCTACTTCCACGGCACGCCGCATGGCCTTGCGAACGCTTTCGTGCTGCCGATGTATCTGAAGGAGCTTGCCGCCTACCGGCCGGAGCGCCTTGCTACGGCGCTTGGCGCGCTTGGTATGTCGCAGGCGGAACTGGCGGCTTATGTGCAGCGCAATTGCCCGATCGACTTTACGCCGGACCGCACGATGTTCCCCCTTTGGGCTGAGCAGACGGCTGCGCAGGGCGGCGCGCGCAACACCGGCACCCCGGTGGATGCATCCCATTTTGAAGAGCTCTATGCAGAGATTTTCCAATAATTAATAAAGCCAAAAATACAAGGAGGGCGGTGGTTTCCCCTTTGGAACCGCCGCCCTCCTTGCGTTCGCCGTCCGTTTTTACCCCGCAATCATTTGGATAAAACTATACAACAGCTTCAAGCCATAGAAAATGATGACGCAGCCACAAACGATATTAATGACACGCAGCACCTTGTCGTTGAATTTTGCGCTGAAAAGCGTAATCAGCGTGGTAATGCCGGAAAACCACAGGATGGATGCGGAAGCGGCCCCCATCACAAAGGGAAGCTCCAACCCGGCAGGCAGCGAGGCGTGAAACGCGCCGAAAAGCATTGTGCCATCAATGAGCGCCTGCGGGTTAAACCAGGTTACTACGCACGCCTTTCCGGCAAGCTTCAAAACCGGCATGTTCACGTCCGCCCGGCTCGTATCAAGCGTAGCCTTGCTCCGCAGCAGCCCAATTCCAATCCAGCAGACGATGAGGCTCCCCACGAGCAGCACCCCCAGTTGCAGCCAGCGGAACCGTTCCATCAGCGCACCCACGCCAAAGAAGCACGCGAGCATCAGCGTAACATCGAAGAACGTGACGATCAGCGCCGTCAAATATGCCCGCCCGCGCTTTTGGGTGAGCGCGGAGTTAATCACGAACAGGTTTTGCAGGCCGATGGGTGCCACGTAGGCAAGCCCAATGGTCAGCCCTTGCAGGTAGAATTCCATAAAACCGTTTTCCTTCTTTACTCCGTTTTTCTTATCTGCTATTATTATAATATCTTTTTTCAGTTGCGCAAGAACGAACCTTTTTCTGACTAACTCAGGAGGTGCTTACCGCATGGAGAGCATTCACGCCAACTGCCCCTGCATGGAAACCTGCCCGCTGAACCGCGCGCTCGGGTTGATCGGCGGCAAATGGAAGATGCAGATTCTCTGTTCGCTGCATAACAACGGTACCTCGCGCTATAATGCGCTGCGCAAAAGCCTGGACGGCGTGTCGAACACTGTGCTTGCAGCTGCGCTCAAGGAACTGGAGCAGGACGGGCTCATCGCACGGCAGGAATACCTCGAAGTCCCCGTGCGCGTGGAATACAGCCTTACTCCGCGCGCTGAAACGCTGATGCCGATCCTCGAAGCGCTTGAGGATTGGAGCATGGCCGAACTTTATTGAACTTCATTGCAATCAAACAGGAGGGTAAGAACATGGAACGCGGACTGGAGGCCTCTGCCCGCCGCTATGCGGCGGAAAATGAAACCGCGCTGATCGAATTGATTGAAACGCTTTGCGGGATTCCCGCCCCTTCCCATCAGGAAGCGCAGCGTGCGCAGTTTGTAAAAGCCTGGTTTGAAAAAAATGGATTCCCGGATGTGACCGTTGATGCAGCGCAAAACGTCATCGCGCCCGTGAACTGCACGCCCGGCTGTGAGGTTGTGGTATTTATGGCGCACACGGATACCGTTTTCCCGGACCTCACCCCCATGCCTCTGCACCGGGAAGGCGACCGGCTCTTCTGCCCCGGCGTTGGGGATGATACGGCAAACCTTGCAGCGCTGATGCTTGCCGCGCGTTACTTCCGCATGCAGCCGCAAACGGCGGATTGCGGCTTTCTGTTCGTGGCAAATTCCTGTGAGGAAGGGCTCGGCAACCTCAAGGGGTGCCGCCGGCTGATGCAGGATTATGCGGGCCGCGTGCGGGAAGTCGTCTCGTTTGACGGCGGGCTCGGAGGCATTTGCAACAAGGCAGTCGGCAGCGCGCGCTATCGCGTCACCGTGCGCACCGAGGGCGGCCATTCCTTCGGCGCATTCGGTAACCGCAACGCAATCCATCTCCTTGCTTCCATGATCGACACGCTTTACGCCGTGAAGCCGCCCGCCGAAGGTGACAGCAAAACCACCTACAACGTCGGCATGATCGAAGGCGGAACCTCCGTGAACACCATCGCGCAGGAAGCATCCATGCTCTTTGAATACCGTTCGGATTCCCGCGCCTGCCTGGAAAAGATGAAAGCCATGTTTGAAAGCATCGTTGCGGCATACCGCAGCATGGGCATCGAAGTGGAAGTTGTGCTTTTGGGGGAACGTCCCTGCATGGGAGATGTGGACCCCGCCCGTCAGCAGGCTTTGGAGGAGCGCATCGCCGCTGCGACCCGGGCAGAGGCAGAGCTCACGCCGTCCTTCCATTCCGGTTCCACGGATTGTAACATTCCTTTCTCGCTTGGCATCCCGGCGGTCTGCACCGGCGTTTACCGCGGGGCGAGCGCGCATACGCGGGAAGAGTACATTGAACTCTCCAGCCTGCCCGCAGGCTTCCGCATGATGCTCTCGTTTTTGCTGAGCTATTTGACCTGAGCATCCAATGTCATATTGTCATATTGATGAAAAGAGGGGCAGCAATTCCGAGCTACCCCTTCTTTCATTTCGTTCATTCCTTCCCGAGCAAAGCCCGCGCCCGCGCGGCCAGCTTGCCGTAAAGGTATGCATCCTCCGCGCCGAAGTGCGCTTCGTCGATCTGCGCAAGCGGGAACCAGGCCACAGCCGTGTTCTCGCCGGGGCGGGCGGCAAGCGGCGCAGCCTCGTCCGCAACAAAAAGGTAGGCTGCCGAAAGGTGCAGATGCGTGCTCACCCATCTGCCGTGCTTCACATGCGCGTGCACATGCAGCACATCAAGCGATGCAATGTGCGGGGAAAGCGGGCGTAGGTCCGCAGCGCCGGTTTCCTCCTCCGCCTCGCGCAGGGCAACGGCAAGAAGGTTTGCCTCCCCATCCGCATGGCCGCCCGGCCACGCCCAAACGCCGCGCTGGATATGGTGCGCCATCAGCGTTTTGTCTCCCGCCGCATTCACCACAAACGCCGAGCTTGTGATGTGCGCGACGCGGTTTTCCCGCGTGAGCACCGTATCCTGGAACCTCAGCGCATAGTCCAGAATCACGGCCTTCTCCTCCGCCTCGCGCGCATCCGCCGGCACATAGGCCGTAAGCTCCGCAAAAAAATCCGGCTTCATGCTCCACCCTCCTGGCATTTTATGGAACTATCATAGCACGGCATGACCGGCCGGCGCAATGCCGCGCGGCAAAGGCGGGCCCCGCCGGGAGCATCCTGCGGGGCCGTTCCCCCTCTGGCAAGTGTTTCCTTGTTCACCCGATGAGATAAACGATCGCCGGGCCACAGAGCTCCGCAAAAGCCCCGTTCACCGCTTCCGCATATGCGCGCTCCTTCTTGCTGAAATCATACCATGAGTCCGCGCGCCACTCCACGATTGCATTCCCCATACGGTAATAGGTATAGGAAGGCGCGTCTGGAACCATCGTATCGATCCGCTTGAGTGCGTTTGCGGCCGCCTGTGCCTCCCATGCATTCCCGAACAGATACAGCCGCACCGCGTAACAATCATACGCCCGCTTTAGTGTTACATGCACACAGGTTCCGGCGCGCCCCTTCAGAACCGCACCGCCCAGGTTTTGGATGCTCCTGTCGTTCGCAGGGTCGTCCGTTGCGGAGATGGATCGGATGTTTTCCGCCCCGAGCGGCGCGATGAGCGGATGCATGTAGTATTGCGTCGCCGCGTCCTCCGTCAGGTATTTTGCAAACACATACCCGCGCCGCCCGTCTGTAAGTTCCACCTGCATCCATTTTCCATTCTTAGCGATCTGCTTGCAGGCTTCGCCCGCTTCAAGCTCATAGACCGCCTCGTATTTCGTGCCGGGGCCTGTACGAAAATAGACCGGCTTCGTTGCATAAAGCGTTTTTTTCTCCGCTATGGTGAATTCAACCGTGAGCAATACCTTATCCGCTTCCCGGTCAACCCGATCGGCCACCTTTGCGATTCGATATTCGCCCGGCCCGGGTACGTCATAAAATGCAGGAGCTCGAAGGTCAATTTCGAATTCCGCTCTCCTGCCCGGCAGAATGACCATCCCGATCATCGGCCAAACGTAGTTTCCCTTCCCGGCAGGTGCGGAGTACCACTTGCCGTCCGTTCCCCGCTTTTCGAGGAAATACGGCAGCCCATACTGGTATGCATGCCGGGTTCGGTTGCGGAATTTGAGCGTAAGCAGCGCATGTCCTTCGATATATTCCGCTTCCTCCAACGTCAGCGTCAATCCCTTCACGCGATTTGGCTTCCCATAGCGTTCCTCCAACGTGCTGGGCTGATAGGCGGCTTCCTCGCCCGTGCCGCCCTGCTCCGCGTTTGTGCCTCCGCCTACCGTGATCCCGGTAGCGTAAGCGGGAAGCGGAAGGCAAAGCAGCAGCGCAAGGCAAAGCAGCCGGCAAAGCCTGCGTTTCATGTTTTTCAGCATGGTGTTCCTCCTGTTTTTTCAATCTTAACCGTTTCCTTGGGTTTCACAGGGTACAAGGTATTCCGCAAACACATAAGCGGAACCCCCTTCCCATTCGATCTGCATCCATTCTCCGATGTACCCGGTGCATAAAACGCGCTCGCCGGTTTGCAGCTCATGCAGCACAGCCGATTCCTCGCGGCTCGTTGGCAGAGCGCGTACGTTTACCGGCTCTGTGGCACAAAATTCCACGGACGCGTATGGGCCCTGTTCCGCCGGCAGTTCATAAAGATATGCATCAAATACATAGGCGAAATCCCCTTCCCATTCCAGAATGGCCCAATTGCCCGTGCGCCCCACTTTTGTGACGGTTTGGCCGCTGTGCAATGTTGCAATCGCCGCATACCCCGTGTCCGGCCCTTCGCGAACCATTAAATCCCCCACTATGGGAAAAACCAGAACCGGCGCCAGGGACGTCGTTTCCGCGCTTTGTCGGGATGCGAAAGCAGGGTTTTTCAGGGGAAGCGGCTCCGCATCCAAGGCAAGCACATAAACCGCAGGCGCCGACTTTTCCGTTTCTTCCGCCGAGCATGGCCGGATATATTCCGCAGAATCCGGCAGACGCACGAGCGGGGTGGTATCCGGCGCATCCGCATCAAGCGCATAGATGGTGCCTTCGATCTCCACCGCATCCATAAAGGCGACATAGCGTTTCCCTTCTACGATGACGGTCTGCGCAAAAGCAGGCACCGCGGCTGCCAGCATAAGAACAAGCGCCATGGCTATGGCGAACGGGCGCCACAGCATGTGCGGGCGGGCGGAAGCGGCGCGCCGCTGCGCTGCTTCATACACAGCAGGGAGCAAAGCATCAAGCCGGAGCGCCTCGGTCTGCACAGCAGCCGTATCGTTCAGCAGCGCGTCCAATTCGGATTGTGTGAGTCTTTTCTGTTTCATGGCACACCTTATGTCTTGGCAGTTTAACCGGAAAACTCCTCGGAGAGCGCATCCGCAAGCATCGCCCTTGCGCGGGCAAGCCGTGCGCGGAGTGTGCCGCCCGGAAGGCGCAATGCGGCAGCCACTTCCTTTTGGGTAAGCCCGGCGAAGTAATGCAGAACAACAGGGTCGCGGTAAATCGGCGGCAGCGCACGCACTGCGTCCCACACGGCGTTTTCGCGTTCCCGCACGAGCAGGGAATGTTCCGCAGGGATGGCTTCCTCCGGGATGGCTTCCTCCGGGATGGCTTCCACAGTAATCTCCCGCTGGTCGCGCCGCAAACGGTCGATCGCCCCGTTGCGCGCAGCGCGCAAAAGCCATGCCCGCGCCTGCATGGGCGCAAGGTTTCCGACGAGCGCCCAGTGTTCAAGCGCTTTTAAAAAGACGCTCTGTACGACCTCGGCCGCCGTATCCCGGTTGCTGGAAATCCCGTATGCCGTCCAATACACCATGGCTGCATGGCGCGCATACAGAGCCTCGAATTGCTGCTCCACCGATAACCTCCCCCCTGCCTTATTTTTAAGACGCATAAAGCATCCGTTTTGCTGCACGTATTTCGTTTCTTTTGCTTGAATTATTTGGATTCTGATGATACGCTGAAGTCTGCCGCCATACGCTCTCTTCATTCTATCCCGGAAGCGGCGGCCGTGCAATGATATCCATGCAGGGAAAGGATCTCGTTATGGAAATTCGGAAGCTGACTTCTTATACGCCGGCAGAGCTGAATCTGGTATCGGGCTGGATGCAAGCCTGGTGGGGCGAAGCCGGAGGATATTCGCCGGAGCAAGTCCGCGCATACTTGCTGCACGCAGCCTGCGAAAACCGGATCCCGCAAACGTATGCGGCCTACCACGGCGGCTTGCTCGCCGGAATCTATCACATCGCCATGGAGGATCTGTTTGTCCGGCCCGATCTCTATCCTTGGCTGTGCAATGTCTATGTTTCGCCCGCACACCGGGGCTGCGGCATCGGCCGCGCCCTGCTCCAAAGCGTCCCCGGCGCCATGCGGAGCCTTGGGATCGAAAGGCTGCACCTTTATACGACCCATGAATCGCTGTATGAAAAATTTGGTTGGACATATGCGGGGCCGCTTCATACCTTTGACCAAATGCAGGATCTTCAGCGCCTTTACATTCTTCAGTTGTAAAAGAGATTTGACATCGGAATGTATCTATGCTATACTCCTCATGTAAAAACCTTTTTACATAAAGGAGGTTTTCCCATGGAGACTACCACACTTGTCGTTTACATCCTGCCAGCCGTGTTCGCCGCATCCATCGCACTCATTGTTGTGATGCTTGTTTCGCTCGCCAAACAGGGCGATGAACGCAGGAGGGCAATTCTTGACAAAGCCTGCGTCAGCACGTTTTATATCACGCTCGGTATCCTCGCTGCCGATGCAATCCGCAGCGCCATACTCGTTTTTATTGACGGGCGGGAATGCAGCGCCATTCCTTCGTTCACGCTGCTTGCCCTCATCGCGGCGGCATTTGCGGCCGCACTTGCGGTTTTCAAGCGGAAATACGGAGATTAAGCGTATGAACAACCAAATTCGTTCGCTCCGCACGGAAAAGGGACTTTCGCAAGAAGAGCTGGCAAGGCGCTGCGGCGTCACGCGGCAGACCGTCAACGCCATTGAAAACAACAAATACGACCCAACGCTCTCCCTTGCCTTCCGCCTTGCGGATGCGTTGGGCACCACTGTGGACGCCCTCTTTTTGTGGGCACGATTTGGAGGTGTGTAATTCCATGAAAAAACGGATTCTGCTCCCGCTTCTCCTCGCGGCTGCACTGCTCGGCCTGTTCTTTTTTACCCGCTATGGGCTGCCGCAGTTTTATACGCCGGAATGGGCGGCGCGCCATGTGTTCTGGGGCTGTGCACTCATCGTTTTCCTGCCGTCCATATTCGGCAGATATCGTTTCCCCGCCTGCGCGTTTGCAGGCTATGCGGCCGGGCTCGTTTTCGGGGAACTGTTCGGCGGCTTCCAAGCGGACATTCCGCCCCAATATTTGCATTACGGTTGGTTGTTTTTTCTTTGTGTGTTTGCGCTCTCCTGTGTGCTCGGGGTCTTTCTGGAGCGCCGAAAAAAGCAGAGCAAAGAATGACTTGCGCTGTAGGCCGCCCAAGAGGGCGGCCTACAGGCTGTCGATCAAGTGGCAGCGCCACTTGATCGAGGATTTCACATCGCGCTTGCTCCGGTAGCGCGGCCAGCGCTCTGTGCAAAGAAAGCCTTGCCACGCAAGGCTTTTCGCTCGCGCCGCACCTGTCGCCGCGCGCGATTGCAAGGCAAGGGCTGCAGCCCTTGACCATCCCGGAGAGACTTTTCCAGCGGGCTGCTCCGTATTTTTTGCCTTTTATTTTGACATTGCGCCGGTGCGGTCCTTGAGAAGCACATCGTGCGCGCCGCCTTCCACAATGCTGACGGAGGAGACAAGCGTAAGCCGTGCCTTCTCGCGCAGCTCCGGAATGGAGAGCACGCCGCAATTGCACATGGTGGAACGCACCTTGGAAAGCGTCAGGGAAACGTTGTCCCGGAGGCTTCCGGCGTAGGGCACATAGGAATCCACGCCTTCTTCAAAGGAGAGCTTCGCCGCGCCGCCCATGTCATACCGCTGCCAGTTGCGCGCGCGTGCCGAACCTTCGCCCCAATACTCTTTCATATAATTTCCGTTGATCAGCACGCGGCTCGTGGGGCTTTCGTCGAAGCGGGCGAAATATCGACCCAGCATGCAGAAATCCGCGCCCATCGCAAGGGCGAGCGTGATGTGGTAATCCTGCACGATGCCGCCGTCCGAACAGATGGGGACGTAAATGCCCGTCTCTTCAAAGTATTCATCCCGCGCCTTGGCAACTTCGATCACTGCCGTGGCCTGGCCGCGGCCAATGCCCTTGGTTTCGCGCGTGATGCAGATAGAGCCGCCGCCGATACCTACCTTTACAAAGTCCGCGCCCGCATCCGCAAGGAAGCGGAACCCATCCCGGTCCACGACGTTGCCCGCGCCGATCTTCACCGCGTCGCCGTAGCGCTCCCGCACCCAGGTGAGCGTGCGCTTCTGCCATTCGGAATAGCCCTCGGAAGAATCGATGCACAACACGTCCACGCCCGCTTCCACAAGCGCGGGAATGCGCTCAGCATAATCGCGCGTGTTCACGCCCGCACCCACGACATAGCGTTTATGTGCGTCCAAAAGTTCGTCCGGGTTGCCCTTGTGGATGTCGTAATCCTTGCGGAACACGAACGCGACCAAATGGCCCTTCTGATCGAGAATGGGCAGCGCGTTGAGCTTATGATCCCAGATGATGTCATTGGCTTCTTTCAGGCTTGTGCCTTCCGGTGCGAAAATGGTCTTTTCCACGGGCGTCATGAATTCAGAAACGCGTGTCGCGCGGTCCATGCGGCTCACGCGGTAATCGCGGCTTGTGACGATGCCAAGGAATTTGCCGGTGCCGGTGCCGTCATCCGTAACAGCCATGGTGGAATGCCCAAGGCGCTCCTTGAGCGCAAGCACATCCGCAAGCGTCTGATCCGGGCGGATGTTGGAATCGCTCACAACAAAACCTGCCTTATAATTTTTTGCATGGCGCACCATCTCCGCCTGACGCTCGATGGTCTGCGAACCGTAAATAAACGCGATTCCGCCTTCCTTTGCAAGCGCAATGGCCATCTTATTGTCCGAAACGGCCTGCATCACCGCCGAAACAAGCGGGATGTTCATTTCAATGGCGCTCTTCTCGCCTTTTTTGAATCGCACGACCGGCGTCCGCAGCGTGACGTTCGCCGGGATGCATTCGGCTGAAGAATAGCCGGGAATCAAAAGGTATTCGCTGAACGTATGCGAAGGTTCTTCGTAAAAATAAGCCATGGTTTCTCCTCTCGTCCTGTTATATGGTTTGCTGCGCCGCCGCACGCACCGTGTTCTTCATCAGCATTGCGATCGTCATCAGGCCAACGCCGCCGGGCACAGGCGTGATAAACGAAGCCTTTTTCTCAACGGCCTCAAAGTCTACATCGCCCAGAAGCTTCTTTTCCGCCACACGGTTTACGCCGACGTCGATCACCACAGCGCCTTCCTTAACCATATCCGCCGTAATAAAGTGCGGTTTTCCAACCGCTGCAACCAGAATGTCCGCTTCCCGTGTCACAGCCGCAAGATCGCGCGTTTTTGAATGGCAGACCGTCACCGTACCGTCCGCCTGCAAAAGCAGCGCCGCCATGGGCTTGCCCACAATGTTGCTGCGGCCAACGACAACACACCGTTTGCCTGCAACGGCAACCCCCGCATAGCGCAGCATCTCCATCACGCCTGCGGGCGTGCAGGGCATCAGATCCCTTTCGTCCGCCGAAATGCGGCAGGTGAAGCCGTCCACATCCTTTTCAGGGCGCACTGCACGCACGATGGTCTGCTCGTCAATCTGCTCGGGCAGCGGAAGCTGGCAGAGAACACCGTGCACCGAAGGATCCGCATTGAGCGCTTCAACCCGTGCAAGCAATTCCTGCTGTGTTGTCTCCGCAGGGAGGTGAATTTGCAGCGAACGGATCCCAAGTTCTTCACACTTCTCCTTCTTTTTGCGCACATACACCTGCGAAGCTGGGTCGTCTCCCACGAGGATGACCGCAAGGCAGGGCGTGATGCCCCGCGCAAGCAGCGCATCGGCTCTGGCCTTTACGTCTGCAAGCACATACTCGGCCACTTCTTTTCCTTTAATGATGGTCGCCATAGTGTTTCAAATCGCCTCCTCCAGGTTAAATTTTAAAGTAATCCGCCGCAGATGCAAAGATTTGCATATCGTAGCGGCCTTCCACATTCTGATACAATCCCGTTCCAATACGTTCGGAATGCCCCATTTTGCCGAAAACCCGGCCATCCGGCGAGGTCAAGCCCTCCACCGCCCAAACAGAGCCGTTCGGGTTGAACTGCACCTGCATGGCGGGCTCGCCTGCAAGGTCGACATACTGCGTGGCGATCTGCCCGTTTTCTGCAAGCGCCCAAAGCTGCGCATCGCAACAAAGGATGCGCCCTTCGCCATGGGAAACCGGGACGGAATAAACCTCGTCCGGGACGGTGCGCATCAGCCACGGAGACTTGTTGGAGCACACGCGGGTACGCACGATCTTGGATTGATGCCTGCCGATGACGTTGTACGTCAGTGTTGGGCTTTGTGCGTCCGCATCCCGGATTTCGCCGTATGGGATCAGGCCAAGCTTGATGAGCGCCTGGAACCCGTTGCATACGCCGCACATCAGGCCATCCCGCTGCTTCAGCAGTTCGTCCACGCTTTCGCGGATGCGCGGATTGCGGAAGAAAGCCGTGATGAACTTTCCGGAGCCATCCGGCTCATCGCCGCCGGAAAAGCCGCCCGGGATAAAGATGATCTGCGCTTCCCGCGCGCGCTGCGCGAACTCCGCAGCGGATGTGGCAACGTCGTTTGCCGAAAGGTTTCTAAGCACAAGAATGTCCGCTGCGATGCCCGCTTTTTCAAATGCACGCGCCGTGTCATATTCGCAGTTCGTGCCCGGAAACACGGGGATGAGCGCGCGTGCCACAGCCGTGCGCAGGCGCGGCTTCGGCCATGAAGCGGCCATGAAGCGGGGCGCAGGGAGCACTTCTTTTTCCATGGGGATGTTGCAGGCAAACACGGGCTCAAGCTTACCTTCATAGATCGTCTCAAGCTCCGCAAGCGGGATGCGCGCACAGTGCAAGGAAAGCTCCGGCGCATCCGAAACACGGCCGAGCAGCGTCCCTTCCGAAAGCGCGTCTCCGGCCGCTTCCACAAGGAAGCAGACAGGGTGCTTTTTAAAAAGAGTTTCCTTTGAAACGCCGTCCGCAAAGGCAAAGCCGAAGCCGTTGCCAAGGCACATTTTCAAAACGGCCTCCGCCGCGCCGCCCTGAACGCACACATAAACGCTTGCAGCCTTCTTCTCCCGGATGAGCCGCTCCACCGTTTCAAGGCAGGCTCGCAGGCTTTCGGGCACAGGCAGCCCGTCCGCATCCAGTTCTGCCGCAATGCGGTACACCGGCGCGCCTGCGCGCTTAAACTCCGGGGATACGATGTTGTTCACATCGCCCGAAGAGATCGCAAAGGAAACGAGCGTGGGCGGCACATCGATGTCGTTAAACGAGCCGCTCATGGAATCCTTGCCGCCGATTGCGCCGATGCCAAGGTCAAGCTGCGCTGCAAACGCGCCGAGCAGCGCTGCCGCAGGCTTTCCCCAGCGTTCCGATTTATCGCCCAGTTTCTCAAAATATTCCTGGAATGTCAAGTAACAGTTCCGAAGGGGCGCGCCCGCTGCAACCACCTTCGCAACGGATTGCACCACAGCGGTATAAGCGCCTCGGTACGGGTCTGCCTCGCTCACATACGGGTCGAAGCCCCATGCCATCACGGAGCAGGTGGTTGTATCCCCCTCGCGCACGGGGATCTTCGCCGCCATCGCCTGTGTGGGCGTGCGCTGGAATTTCCCGCCGAAGGGCATCAGCACGCTGCCTGCGCCGATGGTGGAATCGAAGCGCTCCGCAAGGCCGCGCTTGGAACACACATTCAAATCGCCGGCAAGGGCGCGGTAAGCTTCGGCAATTCCCTGCGCGGAACGCGTTTTCTCCGTCCTCGGCGCGCCGACGCGCACCTTTGCTTCCTTGGGCGCTCCGTTCGTGTCAAGGAATGCGCGGGAAAGATTCACAATGCGCTTTCCTTTCCAGTCCATCGTCATGCGGCCGTCGTCCGTAACGGTTGCCACGATGGTCGCTTCCAAATTTTCTTCCGCCGCAAAGCCGGAGAACCGCGCCGCGTCCTCAGCCGCCACAACCACCGCCATGCGCTCCTGCGATTCGCTGATTGCAAGCTCTGTTCCATCCAGCCCTTCGTATTTTTTCGGCACTGCGTCAAGGTCGATGCGAAGACTTTGCGCAAGCTCGCCCACGGCCACGCTCACGCCGCCCGCGCCGAAATCATTGCAGCGCTTGATGAGGCGCGCAGCTTCCGGGTTGCGGAACAGGCGCTGGAGTTTGCGTTCCTCCGGCGCGTTGCCCTTCTGCACCTCCGCGCCGCAGGTTTCAATGGAACTCGTGTCATGGGATTTGGAGGAACCCGTCGCGCCGCCGCAGCCATCGCGCCCGGTGCGCCCGCCAAGCAGGATCACCACATCGCCCGGCGCGGGCGTTTCGCGCCGCACGTTTCTCTGCGGAACCGCGCCCACCACCGCGCCGATCTCCATGCGCTTTGCGGCGTATCCCTCGTGATAAACTTCATCCACAAGGCCCGTTGCAAGGCCGATCTGGTTGCCGTAGGAGCTGTAACCCGCGGCGGCCGTCGTCACAAGTTTGCGCTGCGGCAGCTTGCCCGGCAGCGTCTCCGAAACGGGGCGGAGCGGGTCGGCCGCCCCCGTCACGCGCATGGCCTGATACACATAGGCCCGGCCGGAAAGCGGGTCGCGGATCGCGCCGCCGATGCAGGTGGCGGCACCGCCGAAGGGTTCGATCTCCGTTGGATGGTTGTGCGTTTCATTTTTAAAGAGCAGCAGCCAAGGCTCCGTTCCGTCGCTCGTTTCCACATCGATCTTCACCGTACAGGCGTTGATTTCCTCGGATTCGTCCAACCGTTGGAGCTGCCCGGTTTTCTTTAAATATTTTGCCGCCCGCGTTGCAAGATCCATAAGCGTAACGGGCTTTTCCGCGCCCATTTCATTTCGGATGGCCTGATAGCGCGCATAGGTTTCCGCCGCGCGCGGATGGTCGAAGGCGATGTCCGTCAGCCGCGTGCCGAAGGTCGTGTGCCGGCAGTGATCCGACCAGTAGGTGTCGAGCACGCGCACCTCTGTAATGGTCGGGTCTCGGCGCTCGGTTTGGAAATACTTCTGGCAGCAGAGCAGGTCATCAAGATCCATCGCAAGCCCGAGGCGCTTGTGCAGCGCGAGGAGCCCCTCCCGGCCGAGCGCCGTGAAGCCGGAAAGCGTCTCCACGCCGTCCGGCGTTTCAAGCGCTGTCCGGAGCGTTTCCACCGGTGCAAGCGAGGCCTCCCGGCTTTCCACGGGGTTGATGACATATTGCTTCACGGCCCGGAGCGCGGCTTCGTCCACCGCGCCAAAGAGCAGATACACCTTCGCGGCGCGCACGAGTGGACGCTCCCCCTGGGAAATGAGCTGAATGCACTGGCTTGCCGAGTCCGCACGCTGGTCAAACTGGCCGGGCAGGGATTCCACCGCAAACACGGCCGCAGCGTCCGTTTCCGGCAGCGCTTCATAGGCGTCGTCCACCGGCGGTTCGGAGAACACGTTCGTCACACACCGGCGGAACAGCGCTTCGGATACACCCTCAACATCATACCGGTTGAACAGCCGAAGCCCCGTGATCCCGGAAAGGCCGAGAAGCGTCTGCAGCTCGCCCAACAGCGTCCTTGCCTCGTTGGCCTGCGCTGGTTTTTTTTCAACAAAAATACGGTAAACCATGCTCCTCCTTATCCGGCGTGTGCCGCAAGCGCGCGTGCGCCGATGTCCTTCCTGTAATATGCGCCCTCAAACGAGACCGCCTCCGCCGCGCGGTACGCCCTTGCAACGGCCTCCGCAAGAGAGGGCGCCGCAGCCGTAACGCCCAGCACGCGGCCGCCTGATGTTACGAGTGTTCCGGCTCCGTCCAGCTTTGTGCCGGCATGGTACACCGTCGCTTCCCGCAAGGCCGGCGTGTCCGCAATGGAGATTGCCTTTCCGCCCGCGTAGCTTCCGGGATATCCGCCGGAGGCAATGACCACGCAGCAGGCTGCGCCGGCTTCAAATTCCACTTCCGTTTCCGCGAGGCGCCCTTCCTCCACGGCCTGCATCACCGTCAACAGATCGCTCTTTAGCAGCGGCAGAACAACCTGTGTTTCCGGGTCGCCAAAGCGGCAGTTGTATTCAATCACCTTCGGGCCGCCCGCAGTGAGCATCAGCCCAAAATACAGGCACCCGCGGAAGGGCCTCCCCTCCGCCGCCATCGCACGGATGGTAGGCAGGAAGATCGTTTCCATACACACATCCGCGATTTTCTTCGTATAATACGGGTTTGGCGCAACGGTCCCCATGCCGCCTGTGTTCGGGCCAAGGTCGCCGTCAAGCGCACGCTTATGATCCATAGAGGAGACCATCGGCACAAGCGTTTTTCCATCCGTAAACGCGAGCACGGAGACCTCCGGCCCGCTCAGGAATTCCTCCACCACAACGCGGCTTCCGCTTGCGCCGAATTTACGCGCGCACATGATGGAATCAATTGCCGCCTCCGCCTCGCCGTAGTTCTGCGCGATGACGACGCCCTTGCCGAGTGCAAGCCCATCCGCCTTGATTACGGCAGGATAACTTGCTTTTTTCAGGTAGGCAAGCGCAGCCTCCGCTTCGGAGAACACCTCATAAGCCGCCGTGGGAATGCCATACCGCTTCATCAGGGTTTTGGCGAACACCTTGCTGCTTTCGATCTCCGCCGCCTTTGCGTCCGGCCCAAAGCAGGGGATGCCAAGCGCGTGAAGCCTGTCCACTGCGCCCATCGCAAGCGGATCATCCGGCGCGACGACGGCAAACTCCACCGCCTGTTCCTTTGCAAACGCCGCGATTTTGTCAATTTCCTTTGCGCCGATGGGTACGCATACCGCGTCCGCCGCAATGCCGCCGTTTCCCGGCAGCGCATAGATCGTTTTTACCTTCGGGTTCTTTTTGATTGCTTTTACGATAGCGTGCTCACGCCCGCCGCCGCCGATGACCATGACTTTCATGCAGTGTGCGCCTCCTTTAATGGTGGAACAGCCGAAGGCCCGTAAATGCCATGGCGATCCCGTATGCGTCGCATGCTTTAATGACAAGGTCATCCCGCACGGAGCCGCCGGGTTCTGCGATGTAGCTGACGCCGCTGCGCTTCGCACGCTCGATGTTGTCCGAAAACGGGAAGAATGCATCGCTCCCGAGCGCAACGCCGGAAACGCAATCAAGGTAAGCGCGCTTCTCCTCCTTGGAGAAGCGCGCGGGGCGTTCGCTGAACAGGTTCTGCCAGCGGCCGTCCGCAAGGACCTCCTCCGGCTCATCGGAAAGATAAACGTCGATGGCGTTGTCGCGGTCCGGCCGTTTGACGCCGGGCAGGAACGGGAGCGCAAGCGTTTTTTCATGCTGGCGCAAATGCCAAAGGTCGGCCTTGTTGCCTGCGATGCGCGTGCAGTGGATGCGGGATTGCTGCCCTGCCCCCACGCCGATGGTCTGCCCATCCTTTGCAAAGCAGACGGAATTGGACTGTGTATACTTCAGTGCGATGAGCGCAAGGATCAGGTCGCGCTTTGCGCTTTGGGGAAGCGTTTTGTTTTTCGTTACGATATTTGCAAAGGTTTCTTCGCCGAAAGCCGCGTTGTTCCGCCCTTGTTCGAACGTGATGCCAAACACCTGTTTCCGCTCGACGGGGGCGGGTTCATAGGCGGGGTCGATCTGCAAAACGGTATAGTTCCCCTTGCGTTTGCCTTTGAGAATTTCAAGTGCCGCAGGCTCATACCCGGGTGCGATCACACCATCGGAAACCTCATGCTGCAGCGCGCGGGCCGTGGCCACATCGCACACATCCGAAAGGGACACAAAATCGCCGAAGGAGGACATCCGGTCCGCGCCGCGCGCACGCACATAAGCCGTTGCAAGCGGGGAATCCAAAAGCCCCTCAATCTCATCGGCAAAGTAGATTTTTCTGAGCGTTTCGGAAAGCGGCACGCCAACCGCCGCGCCCGCAGGGCTCACATGCTTGAACGAAGCGGCCGCCGGAAGGCCGAGCGACGCTTTCAGTTCCCGCACAAGCTGCCAGCCGTTGAGCGCGTCCAGCAGGTTGATATAGCCCGGGCGGCCGTTGAGCACGGCGATCGGAAGCTCGCCCTCTTCCATGAATACGCGCGCGGGCTTCTGGTTCGGGTTGCAGCCGTATTTCAGTTCCAGTTCTTTCATGCCGTCCTCCTCATCTCTGGTGTTTGTTGAAAACATGCGTTTCTGCCGCCCCGCTTTCAAGATCGATATAGCGCACAAACAGCGCAATCCTGTAGCGGGCATCTAAATTTTCCCAAAGGAGCGTTCCAAACGCACTGCCGTCTTCCGGGATTTCGACCTGCTCCGGCTCGCCCGCGAATGTGGGCAGCGGGTTGCCGTCCGTTTTATAGGTGTGGATGAAATGTCCGATGCCGGGCAGCGGCTCCGCATATTCAAACGTTTGGCGCAGGCAGGCGCTCCCCGCCGCATCCACACTTTTGAGGATGGAAAGCTTGTAAGCGCAGCTGCCGTCCGCAACCGTCATCATGCCGCTGATGCGCGGGGTAAAGTTCGGCGCGTCCGGTTCAAAGCGCCGCGTGCGGAGCGCGGCTTCAAAGGGTTTGCCCGCAGCAAGGAACTCGTAAACCGTGTCGGTCTGATCCCCGTTGGTAACGATGGTGCTTTCTCCAAACACGCGCACGGGCGCATAAATGATGAGGCTTGGATCTTCCACTTTGCTTTCATCAAACGGATGGATGACAAGCTCCTCCCCCTTTTCGATGAATACGCGGTTCTGGCTGTTCTCGCTGCGGCCCATGATGAAATAAGCCATTGCAGCCTTCTTGCCGGAAGGGCTCACGCCCATCAGCACGCCGCGGCCTACATAGCCGTTTTCTTTTAAAATTGTTTCTATTTTTTGCGTTTTCACGTTAAATCTCCCTTCCTTCCGAAAGCGCGCGGCACACAAGCTCCGCTGCACGCGGCAGGAGCTGCCATTCCGCTTCTTCCATGACGCGGCGCTGAAGGGTTTGCGGCGTGTCGCCCGGCTGCACCTCCACCGCCTTTTGCAGCAAAATTTTCCCGCCGTCCGGCACCTCATTCACCAGGTGCACCGTGGCCCCCGTCACCTTCACTCCGTATGCAAGCGCGCGCTCGTGTACATGCAGCCCATAGCAGCCCTTCCCGCAGAAAGCGGGAATCAGCGAGGGATGCACGTTGAGGATCCGGTTCGGCCAGCGCTGCACGAACGCGGCGCTCAGGATGCTCAAAAATCCCGCGAGCACAATTACGTCAATCCCGTGCTCCTTCAGCAGCGTCCCGATGCGCGCTTCAAACGCCTCTGTTCCAAGCGTCTTTTTGTTTGCAACCGCATGCGCCACGCCGTAATTTCCCGCGCGCGTAAGCGCATAGGCTTCCGGGTTTGAGGCGATGACAAGCGCGATCTCGCCATGCGGGATCTGCCCCGCGCGCTCCGCCCTGAGCAGCGCCTCAAGATTCGTTCCGCCGCCCGAAACAAGCACGGCGATGCGCTGCTTCAGCATATTTTAACGCCCTCGTCCGCTGTGACCTCGCCGAGCGCATAGGCATGCACCCCGTTTGCTTCAAGGCAGCGGATGGCCGCATCAGCCTCCGCCTGCGGAACGACGGCGCACATGCCCACGCCCATGTTGAAGGTGTTGAACATGTCGCGTTCCGGGATGTTGCCGAGCTTCCCGATCATATCGAATACCGGCAGCACCTGCACTGCCCGGCGCTCGATCCTTGCGCCGCGCCCTTTGGGCAGGCAGCGCGGGATGTTTTCATAAAAACCGCCGCCGGTGATATGCGCCGCAGCCTTTACCGTTACAGCCTGCATCAGCGCAAGCAGGGGCTTTACATAGATGCGCGTCGGGGTGAGCAGCGTTTCGCCGATGGTCGCGCCGAGTTCATCCGAGTACACGGAAAGGTCGCGGTGCTCCACATCGAACACGCGGCGCACAAGCGAAAATCCGTTGGAATGCACGCCGCTTGAAGCAAGCGCAATGATCGCATCCCCCTCCTGCACGGTATCGCCCGTCAGCAGCCTGGATTTGTCGCCAAGGCCCACGGCAAACCCCGCAAGGTCATACTCTTTTTCGCCGTAAAAGCCCGGCATTTCGGCCGTTTCGCCGCCAATCAGCGCACAGCCTGCCTGCACGCAGCCTTCCGCCACGCCGGATACGATTGCGGCAACGCGTTCGGGCTCGTTCTTGCCCACCGCAACATAATCGAGAAAAAAGAGGGGCTTCGCACCCGCGCAGGCCACGTCGTTCACGCACATGGCAACGCAGTCGATGCCCACCGTGTCGTGCTTATCCATCAGAAATGCGATTTTAAGCTTCGTGCCCACGCCGTCCGTGCCGCTCACGAGAACGGGCTCGCGGATGCCGGTAAGGTCCGGCGCAAACAGGCCCCCGAAGCCGCCGATGTCCGAAACCACGCCCGGAATCATCGTGCGCGCAACATGCTCTTTCATGAGCGCAACGGCCTGATACCCCGCTTCAATGTCCACGCCTGCGGCGCGGTAGCTTTCGCTGTGGCTCTGCTTATTTTCCATGCTTATGCTCCTCGTTTTCGCTGATTTTGCAGGCAAAGCGGTCCTTATTCGCCGCGGAAGGCTCCCGGGTTGGATACCCGCCGCCGAAGCATGCCGTGCAGAAGCCCCGCTTGCAGCCCACGGCAAGTTTTGTGACATTTTCAAGGCTCAGATACCCGAGCGTATCCGCACCGATGATCTCTGCAATCTCCGGAATCGTGTGGTTGTTCGCAATGAGCGTCTCCTTGGAATCGATGTCCGTGCCGTAATAGCACGGGTTCACAAACGGCGGCGCAGAGATGCGCATGTGCACCTCCGTTGCTCCCGCATCCCGAAGCAGCATTACGGTGCGGCGGCTTGTCGTGCCGCGCACAATGGAGTCGTCCACAAGCACTACGCGCTTGCCCTCCACAACGGAGCGGATGGCGTTCAATTTGATTTTCACCTCGTTTTCGCGCAGCTCCTGCGTGGGCGAAATGAAGGTGCGGCCAATATATTTGTTCTTGATGAGGCCAATGTCATACGGGATTCCGGACTGCCGGGCAAAGCCAAGCGCAGCATCAAGCCCCGAATCCGGCGCGCCGATGACGATGTCCGCCTGCACGGGGTGCTCGAGCGCCAGAAACGCGCCGGCGCGCTGACGCGCAATGTGAACGGAGCTGCCGTCCAGCACGGAATCCGGCCGGGAAAAATAGATGAATTCAAACACGCAGAGCGTTGAATCGCATTCATTGCAGCGCCCGGTGATTGAATTGACACCGTTTTTGTCGATCACGACGATCTCGCCCGGCTCAATGTCCCTGACAAAACCGGCGCCTACCGCATCCAGCGCGCAGGATTCCGATGCAAGCACATATGCCCCGACCCGCGTTTTGCCCAGGCAGAGCGGCCGGAATCCGTTGGGGTCGCGCACGCCGATGAGCTTGGTGGGCGAAGTGAGCACGAGGGAATACGCGCCTTCGAGCTTATCCATCGCGCGGCTCACCGCTTCTTCGATGGAAGCCGCCTTGAGCCGTTCCTGCACAATGACATAGGCAATCGCCTCTGTATCGCTTGTGGTTTGGAAAATCGCGCCGCCGAGCTCCAGTTCCTCGCGCAATTCCTGTGAGTTGACGAGGTTCCCGTTGTGCGCAAGCGCCATGCGCCCTTTGCGGTGGTTCACCACGATGGGCTGCGCATTGCTGCGCTGGCTCCCGCCGGTCGTTCCATAGCGCACGTGACCAACCGCAATGTTGCCCTGCCCGAGCTTGCGGAGCGTTTCCGCGCCAAACACTTCGTTTACAAGGCCTGTGTCCTTATGGAAGTTGAAAAGCCCGTCGTCGTTCACGACGATGCCGCAGCTCTCCTGTCCCCTGTGCTGCAGCGCATACAGCGCGTAATATGCAAGGGAAGCCACATCCGCGCGCTCCGGTGAGTAAACGCCGAACACGCCGCATTCTTCATGAATCTGGCCCATGTCAGTTCTGCCCGCCCGCATTGTGCGCTAAGAGGCGCTTCATCATTTCCTGATATGCTTCCTCCACGCCGCCAAGGTCGCGGCGGAACCGGTCCTTATCAAGCTTTTCGCCTGTTTTCACATCCCAGAAGCGGCAGGTGTCGGGGGAAATTTCATCTGCGAGCACGAGCGTGCCGTCGTTGGTGATTCCGTATTCCAGCTTGAAGTCGATCAAATCCACACCGATTTCATGAAAGAACTCGGTCATGATCTCATTGATTTTGAAGGAGTATGCCGCGATCTTTTCAAGCTCTTCCTTTGTGGCAAGGCCCATGGCGTAAACGTGATACTCGTTGATCATCGGGTCGCCCAGGTCATCGTTTTTGTAGCAGTATTCAAGCACGGTGCTCTTGAGGCGCGTGCCTTCCGCAAGGCCCAGGCGCTTTGCAAGCGAGCCGGCGGCCACGTTGCGCACAATCACCTCAATGGGCACGATTTTCACACGCTTGACAAGCGTCTCCCGCTCGGAAAGTTCCTTTACGAAATGCGTCGGAATGCCGTGCTGCTCCAAAAGCTGCATCATGCTGTTGGTCATGCGGTTGTTGATTGCGCCCTTGCCGGCGATGGTGCCCTTTTTCAGGCCGTTGAACGCGGTTGCGTCATCCTTGTAGTCCACGATGAAAAGGTTCTCATCGTCCGTTTTAAACACCTTTTTGGCTTTGCCCTCGTAAACCTGTTCGAGCTTTTTCATTGCAGTCTCCTCCGGTAAAAATATTAAACTATATAAACTTTACAGGGTTTCCAGTTCCTTTTGCAGGCGCGCGTCCTTCTCTGCGAT
Source organism: Christensenella sp. UBA1685 (assembly GCA_002320595.1). Lineage (GTDB taxonomy): Bacteria > Bacillota > Clostridia > Christensenellales > CAG-138 > UBA1685. Next base: position 23,233 of record DCKB01000037.1, on the reverse strand, counting down.
CTGCGCGCGCATGGCGGCGCGCTTTGCGTCCAGTTTCGAAGCAAGCGCCGCGTCTTCCATTGAAAGCATTTGCACCGCAAGCAGCGCCGCGTTCGCCGCGCCATCGATGGCCACGGTTGCCACCGGCATGCCCGAAGGCATCTGCACCGTTGCAAGCAGCGCATCCAGCCCGTCGAGCGTTGAAGATTTCACCGGGATGCCAATGACCGGCAGCGTCGTGTTGGCAGCCACCGCGCCCGCAAGGTGCGCAGCCTTCCCTGCCGCCGCGATGATTGCGCCGAAGCCGCGTTCCCGCGCCGCAGCGGAAAATTCCCGCACAGCCTCCGGCGAGCGGTGCGCGCTCATTACATGTGCCTCATACGGAACGCCGTATTCCCGGAACAGCGCAAACGCTGCCTTCACAACGGGCAGGTCGCTGTCGCTTCCCATCAAAACCGCAATCTTTTTCATGCCTTCTCCTTTGGTATTTTCTTAATGCTTAAAACCGTGCTTCACCCTACAACCGTTTTCGCATCACGGTGTGCTTTACCATGCCGTCGACATAATATTCCGCGCAATAGAGCACCGGCGTGCCCTCAATGTCGTAATCCACCTCGTCCATGTAAAGAAGCGGAGCGCCTTCCTGCACGCAAAGCAGCTGTGCAAGCTGCGCATCCGCTACGGCGGGGCGAATCTCCGTGAGATCCATGTATGCTTCCACGCGACAGAATTCGCGCAGAAAATCAAAAATCGGCCGGGTAAAGTCCGCCTCTTCCGACGGGCGCTTTATCAGGCCGCACGGCACATGATCCTCGCAATAGATCGCAGGCTTCCCATCCGCGGTGACGAGCCTGCATACCTTGAGCACCATTTCTCCCTGTTCAATTTTCAGGCGTTCGGCCACGCCGGCGCCGCACGCCGCGCATTCGGCCGCGACAAACGCCACGCCCGGTTCCTTCCCGGTCTGGCGGATCATGTCCATGAATTCAACCTCGATGTCCATGCGGGTGCGTACCGCAAGCACGTGCCGGTTGATGATGGTCCCAACGCCATGGCGGCGCGTGATAAATCCTTCGCGCTCCAGCGTGGCAAGGCTGTCCCGCAGCTGGGTGCGGCTGATGCCAAGCCGTTCCGCCAAAACGCTTTCGCGCGGCAGGCGCTCGCTGTGCGCGAAAATCCCATCCTGCATGGCCATAAGTAGGCGCGTGCGGACGGGGTTGTTCTGCTCCGGCGCTTGCTGTTCCACGCTCCGTTCCCTCCGAATTTGAAATAGGTATTACCTTAAAGGTACTACCTTTATGTGCGCTATTATACCCCCTCTTTTGCGCTTTGTAAAGGCTCTCTGCTCGTTATCTTTTTGGCACTTAAATCAGACTGCAAACCGCGTATTGACAGAATCGGTCAATCATGGCACAATATCATTGACCGTTTCGGTCAACAATCGGAGGAACATGCTTGAACGCACGCTTTTTTGAACTTCCCGCAGAACGGCAGGCCGCGATGCGCAATGCCGGCCTTGAAGTATTCGCAAAACAAAACTATGCCAAGGCTTCCATGGAGGAAGCCGCGCGCCTTGCCGGCGTTTCCAAAGCGCTGCTGTTCCACTATTTTGAAAACAAACGGGGCTTTTATCTTTATCTTTACGAATACGCCACGGGGCTCGTGATACGGGAAATGTCCGCCGCGCACGATTATTCCGAAACGGACTTTTTCAACATTCTTATAAACGCGCAGCTTTCCAAAATCGCTATTTTGCATGCGCACCCTTATGCGATGCAGTTTATCACCAACGCATATTTTGAAGAGGATCCCCGCGTGCGCCCCGCCCTTGCGGACAGCTTCAGCGCAATCGTTGCGGACAGCAGCGCGCGTTTTCTTGCTCGGGCGGATGCTTCCAAGCTGCGGGAAGGCGTTTCCGCGGAGGCGCTGCTCAACATCGTGCTTTGGATGGCGGACGGTTTCATGCGCAGCAGAACGCCGGAACAACTTCAGGATCTCGATGCGCTCAACGATGTGTTTTTGGCGCACGTTGGGCTGCTCAAAAAGCAATTTTATAAGGAGGAATTCCTTTAATGGATGCGATTCTTAAAACGGAGGATCTGACCAAGCGCTATGGAAAAGCGCGCGGAATTGAAGCGCTCAGCATTTCGGTTGCCGAAGGCGAGTTTTTCGGTTTCATCGGGCCAAACGGCGCAGGCAAAAGCACAACCATCCGCACGCTGCTCGGCCTTATTTTCCCCACTGCGGGGCGGGCTGAGCTCTTTGGGCTCGACTGCGTAAAGCGCCGGAAGCAAATTCTTGCGCAGGTCGGCTATCTTCCCTCCGAAGCCGCTTTTTACCCCGGCATGCGTGCAGGCGAAGTCATTGCATTTTCCGCAAAGCTGCGCGGTGTGGACTGTGCGCAGGAGGCTGCCACGCTTTGCGAACGCCTTGCACTTGACCCGCGCCGGAAGGTGGAAGAGCTCTCGCTTGGCAACCGCAAAAAGCTGGGCATTATCTGCGCGCTGCAGCACAAGCCCCGCCTTTCCATCCTTGATGAACCGACGAGCGGCCTTGACCCGCTGATGCAAAAAGAGTTTTTTGCCATTTTAGAGGAGCGGCACCGCGCAGGCGCCACGGTGTTTCTTTCCTCTCACGTGCTTTCTGAGGTCCAGCGCCATTGCAGCCGTGCCGCTATCATCCGGGAGGGGCGGCTCGTTGCCTGTGATACGGTGGAGCGCCTCGCACGCACAGCTGCGCGGCGCATAAACGTGCGCGGCATTTCAGCCCTCGCCCTGCCCGGCATGGCCGATGTTTCGCGCACGGAACATTCCGTCAGCTTCTTATACACCGGCGAAATGCCCGCGCTCATTGCAGCGCTTCAGGGCCTTGCCGTTGCAGATCTCACCATTACAGAACCTGACCTTGAGGAGGTTTTTCTGCATTTTTATCAGAACGGAGGGACACCCGATGACCATTTTCATGCATGAAATGAAGCAGAACGCAAAACCGCTTGCCGTATGGTGCGCCATCGTAGGCGGGATGATTTTCCTTTGCATGATCCTCTTTCCGGAGATGTTAGGGCAAATGGACAGCGTAAACGATCTGTTTTCCGAAATGGGCGACTTTACCGCCGCCTTTGGGATGGATCGAATCAGCTTCGCAGAGCCGATGGGGTTTTACGGCATCGAATGCGGCAATGTGCTCGGCATTGGCGGAGCCTTGTTTGCAGCCTATCTTGGCGTGCGCTTCCTCTCCAAAGAAGAAGGCTGGCACACGGCAGAATTTCTTCTGACGCATCCGGTCTCACGCGCGCGCGTTGTCGCGGAAAAGCTTGCCGCTCTGCTCGTGCATCTTGTGCTGTTCAATGCGGTCTGCATCTGCTTATCGCTGCTTTCCTTCACAGTAATCGGCGAAGAGCCGTCAGCACGGGAGTTCGCGCTGTTTCATCTGGCCCAGTTTTGCCTGCAGTTGGAAATCGGCTGCATTTGCTTCGGCGCGTCCGCGCTTGCGCGGCGGGGCAATGTCGGCGCGGGGCTTGGCCTTGCGGCGCTGCTGTATTTTCTAAACCTCATCGGCAACATTTCCGAAGCGGCGGAATTTCTGCATTATATTACCCCGTTCCACTACGCGGAGGCGGCGGATATTCTCGGGGATCGTGCGCTCAACGTGCCGCTGCTCCTGCTCGGGCTTGGCTATGCGGCGGCGGGCGCCTGTCTTGCGTTCGCGCGCTATACCAAAAAGGATATTGCGGCGTAGCAGCGTTTTCCGCAAACGGAGCGAAGCGCCTCAAGCGAGGCGCTTCGCGCTTTATTTTTTCTTTTTTCCGCGTTCCCGGTAATCCTTTTCAATTTCCCGGTTCCAAGCCTGCGGCACCGCTCCCGTTTCGCGGAAGCAGGCAACGGTTTTCGCCGTAACTTCGTAGTTAAGCCGCGTTCCCTCGCCATCCGCGTGGTAGCTCTGCGCGCGGTCCGGCGCAACGCCAAAGCGCCACGCGACCTCCACCGCGTCAATGTTCGCGCTGAGGAAAATGAATTCCCATCCGAACTCCTGCTTTTGGCATTCCACCATGGCCTTGACCTTTGTGTAATCAAACGTGCGGGACGCGTTCTCCATCCCATCTGTAATGATGATGAAAATCACCTTGTCCGCCCGATAGGGCTCTGCCGTGCGTTTCTGCGCGTTGCCAATTTTTTGGATTGTGCTTCCGATGGCATCGAGCAGCGCCGTTGAACCGCGCACAAAATATTCCTTTTCCGTGATGGGCGCGACGGCGCGTAAATCGATGCGGTCATGCAGCAGCTCGCATTGGTTGTCGAAGAGCACTGTTGTGACCCGCGCTTCCCTAGGAACGGCGCGCTGCTTTTCGAGCATTGCGTTATATCCGCCGATCGTATCCGCCTCAAGCCCCGCCATGGAGCCGCTCCTGTCCAAAATAAATACCAGTTCCGTGCTGTTTTCCATGTTTTTCAACCTCCTGTTCCTGTTTGCAGGAACAGGATACCGCGTTTTTGCACGGGCCAGGTCGCATGGCGGGCGACAAATCAGCTGCCGAGCAACGGTTGATCGTAATGGAACAGCACCTCATTGATCTTGAAAATATCATAGGTTTGGTTTGAAATGAAGTATTGCACGATCACATCGAGTTTCTGGCTGCCCGAAAGCGCATATCCCGCGCGGGAAAGCAAATCCCGCGTTTCAGCTTCCGTGAGTTCCAGCGCCACCGCGAATGCGAGTGCCGTGCGCTTGCCCGGCATGTAGTTTGGATTGCTGCGGATCTTTGAAAAGTGCCTGCGGTCGATATTCGCGCGCTTGTAAACCTCTGCGTCCGTTTTTCCCTTTGCGTCGGTCAGGCGCAGGAGCGTTTCGGAAAAGGATTCACCCAGCCTGCCGACAAGCGCGTCCAGCCCCTGCGCTTCCTCTGTCTGCGGCTTTGGTGCGCGCGTTGGCTTCCGTTTTTTTTCCGCCTGTTCCGGCGCGGAAGCATACGGCTGCAGGAGCGGGGCGGAAATCGTCTCCGCACTGCGCAGCCGGGCAAAGCGCTCTGTCTGCTCATTCACATAGTTTTGGTCGATATACTGCTGCACCGCGCCGAGAAGCGCCTACGAAACGGCGAGCGCCGCACGGTCAAACAGGCAAGGTACACCGTCATCTCATGTTCCTGCAAAAACGACGCGATGGCGGCGGCCGCAACGCCGAATGCTTCCGATTTTGGATAGCCATAGCTCCCGCTTGAAATGAGGGGGCACGCAATGGACCGGCATCCCCGCTCCGCCGCAAGGGTAAGCGCGTTGAGATAGCACGCGCGCAGCAGCGCTGCTTCTCCATGCCTGCCATCCCGATAAACCGGCCCGACGGCATGCACGATATATTGCGCAGAAAGCCCGAATCCGGGCGTTATCACCGCCTGTCCCGTCTCGCATCCGCCAAGCGCCGCGCAGGCCCTTGAGAGTTCTTCTTCTCCGGCAGCGCGAAAAATCGCCCCGCATACGCCGCCGCCCATGCAAAGCGCCGGGTTGGCAGCGTTGACAACCGCATCCACATTCATTTTCGTGATGTCGTTCCGAACGATTGTAAAAGGCATGCGCTGCTCCTCCCTGCAATGTACCGGGCATCTCCATCCGTTGATGAAGATGCCTGCGGTTTTATGGTATCGGTATTATAGCATATCACCCTATCACTGCGCATCACAAAAGGGGCTGTCCGAGAATGATTCAAGCAGAATCCAAGGAAGGGCAGCCCCTTTTAGCGTTCAATCGTTTTATTCCACGCGCTTCCCGCTAATAAATACGGCGGCTGTTTGGGTCAGATAATGGAACGGATGGCCGCTGAACACGGCGATGTCCGCATCCTTGCCCGGCTTAAGGGAGCCTACCCGATCCTCCACACCCATCGCGTGCGCGGCGTGGATGGTGATGGCGCAGAGCGCGTCTTCCTCCGAAAGCCCTTCACGCACGCACATTGCAGCAAATGACGGCAGCAGCCAAAGCGGTGTGACGTCATGGTCGGTAGTGATTGCAACCTTCATGCCGGCCCGGCTGAGCTGCCCCGCCGTTTCAAACGAACCGCCCACGGTTTCCGGCTTTCCGGCAGGCCCCATCGAAGGCCCCACCACGGGGATCATGTCTTCCGCCGCAAGGCACGGGATGATCTTTCCCGCCCCCGTAGCATGCAGGATGCAATAACGCAAGTTGAACTCCCTTGCAATGCGCACCGCCATCAGAATATCGTCCGCCCGGTGCGCATGGAAATGTGCGGGAATCTCCCGCCGGAGCAGGGGGATGAGCGCCTCCATATCCGGCTCGTACACATCCTCTCCCGCTTCTTTTTTGGCCAAATAGCGCTGTGCGCGGGTAAGCGTGCGGCGCATAATTGCCGCCGTCCCCATTCGCGTCATGGGCTCGCGCCCTTTGTTTTCCCCGTAATTGCGTTTCGGGTTTTCCCCAAGCGCGAACTTGATTGCGCAGGGAGCCTTGAGCGTCATCTCCTCCACGTTGATTCCCGCGAGCTTAACCGCGGCGATTTGCCCGCCGATCACGTTCGTGCTGCCCGGGGCAACTGCGACGGTCGTCACGCCCGCGCGCCGTGCCTTCGGGATCGCCGTGTCGAACGGATTGAATCCATCCACCGCACGCACGTCCGGTGTGACGGGGGAGGTCGTCTCGTTGCAGTCCTCCCCTTCCCAGCGCAGGCCTTCCTCCGAAATGCCAATATGCGTGTGCGCATCAATCAGCCCGGGAAGGATGAATCCGCCCGCAGCGTCAAACGTCTCCCCACAATAAGCGGGCGCGTTCCGCAGATCCCCGCAGGCCGTGATAATCCCGTTTTCAAACTCCACATATCCCGTTTCAAAGCGCTCGCTTTCCATAGTGAGCACTGTACCGTTTTGAATTCTCATATGCACCTCATAGTTTGATTGCAAGCGAAACCAGGAAAAGCAGAAGCCCGCAGGCTGCCCGCGCAAGAACGCGTGCCTTGTCCCTCTGTTTCGGCTCAAATTCCTCCTCGTTACATGCCGTGGCTGAAACGAGGTCGTCATCAAAGTCCGTGTTGTCCATCGCAAAGGACGGCCTGTGCAGCTTTGTTTTATCGCGCCGGTGGATATATGGCACGCTGCGCTTTGCCTTGCGCGCCCAAAAAGCCGGCAGCCAGAACCCTTCTGCGCGCAGGTGCGCAAACCAGCTCCATGCAAGGAATACGCAGCCTGCCGCGCAAAGCGCGAACACGAAATACACCCGCTCTCCGTATATTCCCGCGACGAGCGCCGATCCAACGAGCGCCCATGCAAAGTAACTGAGCGTTTTGGAGTAGATCAACCGGAAATACCGTTTTCGCTGGATGGCTTCCATTATGCTTGCAGCTCCTCTCTGTAAATTGCAAGCTCCGCTTCGTTTGCAAGGATGAAGTGGCCGGGCATAATCTCAGTCCATATGGGCGCATCGTCCTTGTAATTGTGCATCGCGCGGTCATACACAAGAAGTTCCTTGCCCCGTTCAAGATCCGGATCGGGGTATGGCACGGCGGAAAGCAGCGCCTTTGTGTAAGGATGCAGCGGGCGGCGGAAGAGCTCCTCACAGGCCGCAAGCTCCACGATTCGTCCCTTGTTGATGACAGCAATGCGGTCCGATATGAAGCGAACCACAGAAAGGTCATGCGCAATAAACAGATACGTCAACCCGCGCTCCCGCTTGAGCTTGTTGAGCAGGTTGATGACCTGCGCGCGAATGGAGACATCCAGCGCGGAGATGGGTTCATCTGCCACGATAAAATCCGGATTCATGACAAGGCTCCGCGCAATGCCGATGCGTTGGCGCTGCCCGCCGGAAAATTCATGGGGGAAGCGGGAGGAAAAGTCTTTGGAAAGGCCCACTTCCTGCATGATCTCCTCCACTTTGCGCAGCCTGTCCTCCTCGTTATCGAACAGATGATAGTTATACAGGCCTTCGGAGATAATGTAATCCACCTTTGCGCGCTCGTTGAGCGAGGCCATCGGATCCTGAAAGATCATCTGCATTTCCATATGAAGATGCTTCACCTTATCCCTGTCAAGCCTTCCCGTGATCGGCCTATCCTTATAGAGGATGCTGCCGTCCACGTTGCTGTTATAAATGCGCATGATCGCCCGGCCGATGGTCGTCTTGCCTGAACCCGATTCACCCACGAGCGAAAGCGTTTCTCCTTTGTAAATATCGAAGTTTACATTGTCCACAGCGCGGAATTCCTTCCCGGCCAGCTTGAACTTGACGGTCAGGTTTTTCACCTGTAAAAGCTTCTCCGCGTGCGCGCCGTAATCAAACGGCTCCGCAGGTTCGGCGTGCTCTGCCCAGTGCGCCGCTTCCGCGGCTTCGATTTCCTTTCGGTATTCTTCCGCATAGGGGTGCAGCAGCCAGGTTTTCGCCCAGTGCGTATCCGAAACCTGAAATTTTGGAGGCTCCTGTTCGAAGTCGATCTCCATCGCCTCCGGGTTGCGCGGCGCAAACGCATCGCCGTGGATTTCTTTAAACAGGCTCGGCGGCGTGCCTTTTATGGAATACAGTTCATGTCCCTTCACCCCAAGCTGCGGCAGGGATTGCAACAGCGCCTTTGTGTATGGATGCGCAGGCTGTTTGAAAATTTCGCGCACCGTGCCGTATTCGATGATCTGCCCGGCATACATTACGCCTACCCAGTCCGCTACGTTTGCGACGACGCCAAGATCGTGCGTAATGTAAACAACGGTCATTTTGAGCTCCTTTTGAAGCTCCTTAATCAGGCGAAGAATCTGTGCCTGTACCGTAACATCAAGCGCGGTGGTCGGCTCATCACAAATCAAGATTTCGGGGCGGCAGGCAATCGCCGTAGCGATGACAACGCGCTGGCGCATGCCGCCTGAAAACTCGTTGGGGTATTGCTTATAGCGGGTCTCCGCATCCGCGATGCCGACGCGCTTTAAAATCTCGATTGCCTCGCGCTTGGCCTCCTCATGCTCCGTCCCGAAGTGCCAGGTGATAACTTCCGTAATCTGCTCCCCGATGGTGCGTACGGGATTCAGGCTCGTCATCGGATCCTGAAACACCATGGCGATCTTTTTGCCGCGCACGCGAAGCCATTCCGCCTCGGTTTTGTACTTGGTCAGATCTTCCCCGCGGTAAAGGATTTCCCCGCCGGTCACGGAACCGTTTTTATCCAGCATGCCGATGAAGGACTTGGTAAACACGGATTTCCCGCAGCCGGACTCGCCCACGATGGCGAGCGTTTCCCCTTCGTAAAGATCCAGCGACGCGCCGCGCACAGCGGTAAGCGTTTTGCCGCGCAGGTTGAATTTTACCTCAACATCCTTTGCGGAAAGGATCAGCGGCGATGCATGGCCGTTTTTGATTTGTTCCATGGATTCCGCCCTCCTCAAACGTGGTTGCGCGGATCGGAAGCATCCGCGAACTTGTTGCCGATTACGTAAAACGCAACGGTGATGATGCAAAGGATGACCGTTGGCAGCAGCATCTGGTATGGGTGCAGCGTAAACGACGCACGCCCCTGGTTTACAATGTTGCCGAGCGTGATCGCATCCACCGGCATGCCGACCCCCACAAAGCCCATAAACACCTCCGAACCGATGGAATACGGGATGCAAAGCGCCGCCTCCATGATGATGAGGCTTACAATGTGCGGAATGATATTGCGTGTTGCAATGCGGCGCATCGGCGTGCCCAGGCATTTGGAAGCGATGTTGTATTCGCTGTCCCGCAGGGAAAGAATGCGGTTGCGGAAGAAGCGCGCCTCCACAATCCACCCGCGGGAAGCCATGGAGATAAACAGCGTAAGGAAGCTCGTGTTCATGATGTATGCAAGCAGCACGAGGTAAACCGTTGACGGGATGTTCGTCATGATGTTATACAGCTCAATCATAAACGGATCCAGTTTCTTGTTATATCCCCAAAGCGCGCCCGCTATCATGCCGAACCCCACGTCTGAAAGGGCAATGCAGAAGCCCAGCAGGGAAGAATTTCGGCAGCCATACCAGGCGCGGGCCCAAATGTCACGCCCAAGGGTGTCTGTTCCAAACCAGTGTTCCGCGCTCGGGCGCAGGTTCCAGTCCAGCGGAAAGAGACTGACTGCCGTGGGGTCCACATCTGAAAAAATCGGGTAGAAGATGCTCATCACGATCATCGCGAACACAAGCGCCACCAGCACAACCACAGCCTTATTCTTAAAGAACGTCCGGATCGTGGAGCGCCAGTAGGAATAGTTTGAGAAGCCCGTATTCTCGCTGTTGATGGTATCGAAAACCGCCGCACGGAACTTAAGCGGATTCAGAACCGCGTTGGGCATTTTTTTGCTCTCCATTTCATTCTCCTTCCGTCAGCTTGATGCGCGGATCCACAAAGGCAACCAGCAGGTCTCCCAAAAATACGCCGATCACCGAAAGAATCGCATACATCAGTACGATTACCTGCACCAGATTGTTGTCCTGGCTCTTGATCGCATTGGTGAGCAGGCCGCCCGTCCCCGGGATTGCGTACAGGCTCTCGATCACAAGGGAGCCTGAAATGATGAACAGCAGGTCGCTTGGAAGGTAGATCACAAGCGGAATCATCGCGTTTTTGAACACATGCCGGCGCAAGACGACCTTCTTCGGCAGCCCTTTCACCTGCGCGAACTTCACATAATCGCGGTTTTCCTCATCTACCATGAAACGGCGGAGCCAAAGCGCATAATATGCAATGCTCCCGAGTGAAAGGCAAATCGTGGGCAGAATCCAGGATTCCGGCCTGTCCTTGTAAAACACAAGCGGCAGGTTGAACCATTTTGAAATCCACACCTGAATGAAGAAAAGATAAATGAGACTCGGCACGGCGCGAACGACGAGAATATAGAACGTTCCGAGGCGGTCGCCCCACCGGTCCTTATACCGCACCATCAAAAGGCCGAGAGAAATGCCGAGAATGATCCCAAGAACCATGCTCGAAAAGCCAAAAGCGGCCGTTACCGGAATTTTTTCTTTCAGCAGTGTTGCAATGGGGACTTTGGGGTAAACCGTAAGGCTTCTGCCCAAATCTCCCTGGAACAGGTTTTTCACAAAGCGCCAAAGCTGCACGAACGGATGATCCAAAAGGCCCTGGTTGCGCAGATAGGTCATGCGCGTGGCTTCGTCGGTCTCCTTCAAAATCTCCTGCGGGAAATAGCCGGTGAGCGGCATTAGGCGCAGAAGCATGAAAACCGTAACGAAAACGATCACAACGGTCAGCAGCGAGCGCAACGTTCTTGAAAGGATATACTTTGTCAAAGAAATTCCTCCGTTTCAAATGGAGTAAACGGCTTGCGCAGTCAAACAGGGAAACGGCGCGCCGCCCGCCGATGGGTGGCGCGCCGGAGTTGTGCTGTTGAAGCAGCGGTTATCCCTCAGTTTTCCTTGAGCGCTTCCGTCCGCGCAATGTCATAGGCGGCTTCAAGCGTTTTGTACTCATCGTAGGTGAGCGGTTCTTCCATCACGAGCGTGCCCTTGTATTTGCTGTTGCCATATAGGGTCAGCGGGCTTGTAAACGGCATGGAGTTGGTCATGTAGTAGCCGCGCAGCGAGGAAATGAACGGGATGACATACGCACCGTTGCAGAGATAGGCTTCCGCTTCCGCAAAGTATTGCAGGCGTTCCTCAAACGTAGCGGCGTTGAGCGATTTTTCAATCAGCGCGTCATATTCCGGGACCTCATAGCAGCCCACGTTTTCGGCGCCGTCTGTGGTCATGCGGGTCAGCAAACCGGAAGGATCAGCATAGCCGGTGGAAAGCGAATCAAAATAGATATCGTAGTTTAGCGGGTCCGCAACGGTGCCATACGTCCAGCCGCTGAACGCGGCAATTTCAAAGTTGATGAGATCCGTGCCGATGGCTTCTTCCACCATGGCCTTCATCAGCTGCGCCATGATGATCTCACTCTCGTCGTCCGTTCCAACGTAAATGACGGTAACGGGAAGCTTGCCGTCCACTTCAAATGTGCCGACCGGCAGGTAATCCACCGTGCATGCTTCAATGCCTTTGATGGTTCCGTCCGCCTCGCACAATTCGGCCACAGCAGCTTCCATATACTGGCGTGCTAGTTCAGGATTGCTGTAATTCGTCTCCTTGATTGCCTTGAGCGGTTCGTAATCGGTATAATCCACGCCGTTGCCGTCAAAGATGGCGTCTTCCGCATTGATGGTGTTGCGCAGGATGCGCGCCGGGTTCACGGGGTCGCGCAGCGTTGCAATCGCCTCGCGGTTGAGTGAATATTGCAGCGCCTTACGGAAGTTTTCGTTCTGAATAAAGGTGTTGAATTCCGGGTTCTCCCCCTGGAAGTCCAGCCAGAGATAGTTTGTGGAAAGGCTGCGCTCCGAAGGGATCAGCTTATCCTCCCATTCCGTTCCGGCCATGGAAAGATATTCTTCCGCTTCAACGCTCGTGTCGTCAACCTCACCGCGTTTGAACATTTCAAGAGAGGTTGTCCCTTCCGGAACCATCTGATATTCAACGGTATCCACTGTAATGTGCTCAAGATCCCAATACAGCGGGTTTTTGGTGAGTGTAATCGCCTTATCGCGCTCAAAATGGGAAATGTAATATGCGCCGCAATAAAGCATGTGCTCATTGTCAACCGCAAAGTCGTCCCCCATTTCCATGGCGTAATCATACTCAACCGGCAGCAGCAGCATGCTGCTTTCGATGAGGGAAAGGAAATACGGTGCGCTGGAGGTAAGCGTATATTGCACGGTATATTCATCCAGTGCTTTGACGCCGACGGTCTCGTCAAAGCTTGCGATCACTTCGTCGCGCACAAGGTCGGTTTGCACTTCGGGATCATCGATATCATCAAGGTTCCAATAGTAATCATACAAACCTTCAATGAGGTTGCGCACCACGCGCAGGGAATAAGCGTCATTCTGCGGATCGCCGATATAGCGGATGCCGTCCACGAAATCCTCGGCGGTCACTGCAAGGCCGGTGTCCTTGCCTTCATGATCTACCCAGTTCACGCCCTCTCGGATTTTGAACGTCCAGACGGTCTGATCCTCGTTGGTTTCCCAGCTCTCCGCGATGGAGGGAACATATACGCCATAGATATCCGGCTCGACAAGGCCGTCGATACAGTTGGAAACGATGGAGCGGACAGTCGAATACGCAGTTGAGAAATAGTTGAATGAGGAATAGGATGAACTGAAGGATGTTTTGTAAACCTTAAGGTATTTTTTGCCGCCGATGATGCCTTCGGCCGCATTCTGAACCTCCTGCGGTTCTTGCGTAGCCGTTGGGGCGGGCGCTTCGGTCGGGTCAGCCGCCGATGGATTGCCTGTTTGGCATGCGGCCATGGGGATCACAAGTAAGAGAGCCAGCAACAATGCGAGTGCGCGTTTCATGTGTTTTCCTCCTTGTTGATATTGCGGGGTTCGCCCTGAAGCTTGAGAGACAGCAGATCTGTAGGGCTCCCTTTATTGTTTTTATCGTATAACCTTGAAAACGGCGCCGCAACAAAATGGGCGCATCCTTAGCGTTTTTTTAGCATGGCGGCCTTTTTCGCGCAGGCAGATGCGTGTATAATAAAATCGATACCATGGTTGCCGGGGCGCGCATGCCGCCGGCCGATGGCAGTGAAATTCCGGCGAGGAGCGCTTCAGCGATGGGAAAGCATTCTTACAGGCTCTCTGCAGCTTCCGTGAAAAACCTTCGCGGAGTTCTGCTTGCCGCGCTCGCATCCGCGTTGATTTTCCTGTTTTCCGGCGTTGTGTTCCAAAGCTCGTTCTATGCTGTGCCTTTGCTTGCGCTGATTACGCTTCCACTCGCCATCGCGGCAACAAATGTCGCCTGGCGCGCCGCATCCGCCTGCGTTGCGGTTCTTGTCTTTTCCCTGCTGGAATTGACGGTAAATGTGGGTGCAACGCCGCTTTCGCCCATCTTCGCGGTTTACGCTGCGTGCATTTTCACCACGATTGCGCTCATTGGCGGCGGGCTTTACTGGCGCATCCGCGCAGAGCGCGATTCCTACAGCGAGCAGGGCGCCCGCGAGCGCTCCATCTCCGCGCTCAGCACGGAATTGCTGACCGCCGCCACGGCGGAGGAGCTATACGCGCTTACGCTCCGGAGCCTGTTCAGCGTCACGGAATGTTCCGCAGTCCTTTTTATCCCGGATGGCGAAGGCGGCGTCCGCCGTGCAGGAAGCTACCCCGAGGGCCTGCTCCTTTACCCTGTGGATGACTCCGTTTCAGCCTGCTTCCGCACAGGAGAGCGCACCGGATACGGGACGTCTCTCTGCGGCAAAAATTCCCTCTGTTGTTTTCCTGTTATGGCGGATGGAGAGGTGCTCGCCGTGGCTGGCGTTCTGATCGACGTCTGGCGCGACGTAAGCGTTTATCAGCTGCAGACGGCTGAATTGCTGCTGGTGCGCGTTGGCGTGGCCCTCAAGCGCCTTGCGCTGATGCGCCGTGAGCAAAAAATTTTGATGGAAAAAGAACTGGAACGCATGCGTTCGGATTTCCTGCGCTCCATTTCACACGATCTTCGTACGCCACTTACCGGGATCATCGGCGCATGCTCCGCGCTGAATCAGGAGGATGTAGCGCTGGATAATGCCGCGCGGCGCGACCTGATTCAGAGCGTTGGGGAAGAAGCCGCATGGCTGCTGCGCATGGTGGAAAACCTGTTGTCCGTCACAAGGGTGGGGTCAAGCGGGCCAAAGCTCAACAAAAGCTGCGAACCGATTGAGGAAGTTCTTTTGGAAACTCTGGAAAAAGCGCGCGGCCGCTTTCCCAATGCAAAGATCACAGTTGTGCAGCCCGCCGAATTTCTTATGGTCCCGATGGACCCGACGCTGATCGTGCAGGTGCTGATGAACCTGATTGAGAACGCGGTGAAATATTCCGGGCCTTCCGCCCGCATCGACCTGATTGCCGAGGACGGCGATGCGTTTGTTTCGTTCACCGTGCGCGATTACGGCCGCGGCCTGAGCCAGGATGATTTGGCGACGTTGTTCGAACCGTCAGCACGCCGCACCGAGGATTCCAAGCATGGCATGGGCCTTGGGCTTTCCATCTGCAAAAGCATTATCCGGGCCCACGGCGGTGAAATCCACGGGCACAACGGCGACCCGTGCGGCGCCGTGTTTACCCTGACACTCCCGAAGGAGGATTCTGATGATGAACGTGAAGCCAACCGTTCTTATCATTGAGGATGAAGGCTACATTTTAAAAGTTTTGGAAACCGTGCTGTATGCAGGCGGATACCGCGTCCTTTCCGCGCAGAACGGCGCCGATGCGCGTGCCGCAGTCTCCGCTTATATGCCGGATATGGTGCTGCTTGATCTGGGGTTGCCGGATGTTGACGGCGTAAAGCTTTTGAAAGAATTGCGCGCATGGACCAAAGTGCCCGTGATCGTCGTCAGTGCGCGCAGCACGGAAAAAGATAAAATTCTCGCGCTCGACAACGGCGCGGATGATTACATCACAAAGCCGTTTTCCGCGCCTGAGCTGCTGGCCCGGATGCGCGCCGTCCTCCGCCGCAACATGTCGTCCGCCACGCCGGACGATGTTTACAGCGTTGGAGAATTCAAAATTGATTTTTCCAGGCGCAGCGTCACGGTCGGCGGGGAGCCCATCCGCCTCACACAGGTAGAATACCGCATCGTGGAGCTGATTGCGCGGCAGCCCGGGAAAGTCCTCACCTACAGCTACATCATCAGCCATGTTTGGGGACCTTATGCGGATGCGGAAAACAACCGCATCCTACGCGTGAACATGTCCAACATCCGGCGCAAAATCGAGCGGGACAGCATGTCCCCGCAATATATTCTCACGGAGATCGGCGTCGGGTACAGAATGGCGGAAAAGGTGTAGCGTGCCCGCCCATTTCCGCTTGCAGCTGTTTTATTGTGAAAAAAGCCCCTTGAGCGCAGGGGGCTTTTGCTATTCCGCGGCAATTTCGGGGATCCGTACACGCAGGTTGCATGCATCCTCGTTCCAGGTCTGCCGCATGTTTTCATCAAAACAATCCTGCAACCGATTTAACACATCTCCTGCCTCCTCCGCGCCCGCCGCTTGCGCCAGAAAAACAGGTACGCCGCCCTCCTTTTGTTCGCAAGCCCGGGCGCAAGGTTCCATCCTGTGATCCATGGCGCGCCATATAAGTGCCCAAGGCATTGTGCGGCCTTCGCATAATCTGCATCACACCGTGCTGCACCGGCTGAGCGCATTGCTTTTAACAACGCATCGCGCTGCGCACGCCACTCTGCAATGCTGTAAAACCCCGAATCCGGGTTCCCATATATTCTTGCAAGGCACATGCGCGGGATGTTCCAGCTCAGCCTGTGCGTGTGTATCTCCGCTGGCAGCAAGCCCGGCAAGCCACTCTAGCCGCTCAGCTTTTTTCCGTTTCGCCCTGCCCGCTAGAATCACGGCCTGCTGGATAAGAATAATCACTGCCGCAATGGCAAGAAAAACCTCGGTCATCCGCATGTCTCCCCTGCTTATTTATGGCAGCATTATATATCATTCCAACCACATTTTACAACTAATTATTGCAATAGTTTGTGTCTCAAATGGGTAGTATCATTATTATATGATGAACATCATAAATAATAATCGATTCGATGTGGTTACGCGTCTGGAATCTCTTTTAGCAGAAAAGGGCTGGTCGCGTTACCGCCTTGCAAAAGAATCCGGCATCCCGCATTCCACACTGGCTAATCTTTGGCGCAGGGCCAACGCGCCGACCATCGTCACCCTGGAGGACATCTGCCGTGCGCTTGGCATCACCATGGCCGAATTTTTCACCTTGCCGGCCGACGTGCCCTCCGCGCTTACCCTGGAGCAACGGACGTTGCTTTCGAGTTGGGACATGCTCACGGCAGAGCAGCGCGCCGCCTTCCTGCTGCTGATGCAGGGTTGCTCCGAAAACGCGGATAGGTAAACACCGTCTTAGCCCCACGGGCTTTTTTCTTGCCCTTTTTCCTTTCTGCCTGCGCATTTGTGAAAGACAGCATATCTAACCCTAAAGTTTAGGAATACTATATTGACAAGGTTCGCAAAACATGGTTTAATATCGCTGGTTGGTTTAGGAATTGTAAACTTAAAGTTTATTTATGCTTATTGGGAGGGATTCAATTGATCGATATCGGCGGCAAAATCAAGCGCAGGCGCATCAAGCTTGGCTTGACGCAGGAGGAGCTTGCCGCGCGCACGGAGCTTTCCAAGGGCTTCATCTCGCAGCTTGAGCGCAACCTCACCTCCCCTTCCATCGCAACGCTGGGAGACATCCTGGAAGCGCTGGGCACCAACCTTTCGGATTTCTTCTCGGAGCAAACGGAGGAAAAAGTTGTGTTCGGCGCGGACGATGTGTTCGTGAAGGAAGACGCCGAAGCGGGCCATGCGATCCATTGGCTCATTCCCAACGCGCAGAAGAACTCGCTTGAGCCCATCCTCGTTGCGCTTGTGCCCGGCGGGCGCACGTGGGAGGATGATCCGCACGAAGGAGAAGAGTTCGGCTATGTGCTCTCGGGCAGCGTTGTGCTCCGGCTTGGCGAACGCAGCTTCCGTGTGCGGCGCGGTTCCAGCTTCTGCTTCAAGCCTTCGAGCGTGCACTTTATTGAAAACCCGGGCAAAACGGAAGCGCGTGTGCTTTGGGTTTCCACACCGCCGAGCTTTTAAGCGCGGCTTCATCGGAATCATTACTTAATAAATATTAAGAGGTACCGTTATGTCCAAGCATCTGATCGACCTGATCGACATCCGCAAATCCTATGGCACGGAGGACGCGCTCAAGCGCATCAATCTTTATATCCGGGACGGCGAGTTTTTAACGCTGCTCGGCCCTTCCGGCTGTGGAAAGACGACGCTTTTGCGCTTGATTGCCGGGTTCACCATGCCCACGGAAGGCCGGGTTCTGATCGATGGGAAGGATGTTTCCGCCATTCCGCCCTACAAGCGCCGCGTGAACACGGTGTTTCAGAAATATGCCCTGTTCCCTCATTTGAACGTGTACGATAACGTTGCCTTCGGCCTGAAGATCCAAAAGCTCCCAAAGGATGAGATCGACCGCCGCGTAAACGAGATGCTGGAGCTTGTGAACCTCAAGGGGTACGGCAAGCGTTGGATCGAGCAGCTTTCCGGCGGACAGCAGCAGCGTGTTGCCATTGCGCGGGCGCTGGTGAACCGGCCGCAGGTGCTCCTTCTGGACGAACCGCTTGGCGCGCTGGACCTTAAGCTGCGCAAGGGCATGCAGATTGAACTCAAACGCATGCAGCAGCATCTTGGCATCACGTTCGTGTTTGTGACGCACGATCAGGAAGAGGCGCTCACCATGAGCGACACCGTCGTCGTCATGAATGAGGGCGTGATCCAGCAGATCGGCACGCCGACGGATATTTACAACGAACCGAAAAACGTGTTCGTCGCCAAGTTCATCGGCGAAAGCAACATCCTGCCCGGCACGATGAAGCGGGATCTGCTCGTGAATTTCCACGGCATGGATTTCACCTGCGTGGATAAAGGCTTTGCGCCCAACGAACCGGTGGACGTCGTCATTCGCCCGGAGGATATCGACCTTGTCGCGCCGGATGCGGGCATGCTGCGCGGCGTCGTGAAGAGCGTGCTGTTCATGGGCGTGCATTACGAGTTCCGCGTGGAATGCGGCGACGTTATGCTGACTGTGCATTCCACGGACTACGTGGAACCCGGCTGCGAAGTAGGCGTCGTGATCCTTCCGGATGCGATCCACATCATGCACAAGAGCGACGCGCCGGATGCTGCGGAGCCTCTGCCGCAAGAGGATCTGCCGGAAGATGCCCCGGAGCTTTTGCCCGAAGAATAACGCCGGAAGGAGGATGCGCGGATGAAACGCACCGTTTTTGCTTACCCCTATGTTGTATGGATGCTGATCTTCATTCTGGCGCCGATGTTGATGATCGCTTACTATGCGTTCACTTCGGATGGCGCGTTTACCCTTGCAAACCTCGCCGGTGCGCTCACGAATGAAATGTACATGCAGGTGCTGCTGCGTTCGGTCTGGATTGCCCTCAAAGCCACGGTTGTCTGCCTGCTTTTGGGTTACCCGATTGCCTACCTGCTTTCCAAGATGAAACGGAGCACTGCATCGCTGCTTTCCGTGCTCTTCATTGTGCCGATGTGGATGAACTTCCTGCTGCGCACCTATGCATGGCAGGTGTTGCTCTCCCCAAGCGGCATTCTGAACAACCTTCTCAAAGCGGTTGGGCTGCCCGCACAGCAGTTCCTTTACACCGAAAGCGCAGTGATGCTCGGCACGGTCTACAATTTCCTGCCGTTCATGATCCTGCCGATTTACACCGTACTTTCCAAGATGGATCAATCGCAGATCGAAGCGGCGCATGATCTCGGCGCGAACGGGCCCACCACGTTTTTCAAAGTGGTGCTTCCGCTTTCCATGCCGGGTGTGATTTCCGGCATCACAATGGTATTTATCCCGGCCATCACAACGTTTGCGATCTCCCGCCTCTTGGGCGGCGGCAAGTTCATGCTGTATGGCGACCTGATCGAAAACCAGTTTATTACGCTCGGCATGGATGCATGGGGCAGCGGAAGTGCGCTCTCGTTCATCCTGTTGGTTCTGGTGCTCATTTCCATGGCGGTTATGCGCCGTGCAGAGCGCGAAGCGGGTGAGGAAGGAGGCGGCAAGCTGTGGTAAAAAAGCTGCGCACGTTTTTCAAGGGAACCTACCTTGGCCTGATGCTTGTGTTCCTGTATGCACCGATCCTCGTGCTGATGATCTTCTCCTTCAACAGCTCCAAGACCATGGGGAACTGGACGGGTTTCTCCTTTCGGTGGTATGAGGCGCTGTTCAAGGACGCCACCATCATGAACGCCCTTTGGGTGACGCTCTCCGTAGCGGTCATCTCCGCAGTGGTTTCCACGTTCATCGGGACGTTTGCGGCCATCGGCCTCAATTCGATGAAAAAGCGGCCGCGCGCGGTGATCGAAAATATTTCGCAGCTGCCTGTTGTCAACCCGGATCTTGTGACCGGCATCAGCTTCATGATGCTTTTCGCGTCCCTTGGCATCCGGGATGGCTACACGCGGATGCTCATCGCGCACATCACGTTCAACATTCCGTACGTGATCCTCTCCGTGATGCCGAAACTGCGGCAAAGCTCCAACATGCTCTATGAAGCGGCAATGGACCTTGGCTGCACCCCATGGCAGGCGCTTACCCGCGTCGTCATCCCGGACATCATGCCGGGCATCGTTTCCGGGTTCATCATGGCCTTCACGCTGAGCCTGGATGATTTCGTCGTCAGCTGGTTTGCAACGGACGGCATCCAGAACCTTTCAATTTACATTTACTCCAGCGCACGGCGCGGCATCAGCCCGAAGATCAACGCGCTTTCCACGCTGATGTTCGTAGCGGTTGTTACGCTGCTGCTGTTCATCAACCTAAAATCCATCCGCGAAGAGCGCGAGGCGGATATCCAAAACAAAAAGCTCAGGGCCAAGAGCCGCTGAGCCGCCCCACGCAAAAGCGCGCCGGGGCAACCCGGGCGCTTAAAATAAAACAAAACGAATGGAGGATTTCATAAAATGAAAAAAAAGCTTGCTGTATTCCTTGTCCTTGTCTTTGCCTTGTCGCTCTGTGCCGCCGGTTGTGGCAACAGCGGCAAGGTAACCATCAATGTGCTCAATTGGGGCGATTATATCGACGAAGACCTGCTTGATCAGTTCACCGAAGAAACCGGCATCGAAGTAAATTACCAAACCATGGCCACCAATGAGGAGATGCTCGTAAAGCTGGAAGCCTCCGACTGCATTTACGACGTTTGCTTCCCTTCGGATTACGTCATTGAAAAGCTGATTGAGAAGGATCTCCTGCACGAGCTCAACAAGGAAAACATTCCGAACCTCGCCAACATCGACGAGCGTTTCCTCGACCTGAGTTTTGACCCCGAAAACAAATATTCCGTGCCTTATATGTGGGGTACGGTAGGCATCCTTTACAACACCACCATGGTGGATGAGCCGGTCACGAGCTGGGACATCCTTTGGGATGAAAAATACGGCCAGCAGATTTTCATGTATGACAGCATCCGCGACACCATCGGTGTGGCGCTTCTGAAGCTTGGCCTTTCCATCAACACGCGTGACGAAGCGGATATCAAGGCCGCCGAAACTGCGCTCATTGAGCAGAAGCCCCTCGTACTGGCTTATCTGGGCGACAACATCAAGGAGAGCATGATCAACGGAGACGGAGCGCTCGCAGTGGTCTATTCCGGCGACGCCATGTGGTGCATTGACCCCGAGGAGGGCAACCCGGATCTTGATTACGCCGTGCCGGAAAGCGGTTCAAACCTTTGGTTTGACAACGTCATCATCCCGAAATCCAGCCAGCACACGGCGGAAGCCGAAGCGTTCATCAACTTCCTGTGCGATGCAGAAGTTGCCAAAGCCAACACGGAATACATCGGTTATTCCACCCCCAACAAGGCCGCGCTCGCCCTGCTTGATGAAAGCTACACCGAGAACCCCATCTACAACCCGCCGCAAGAGCTGCTTGACAAGTGCGAGATCTTCCATGATCTTGGCGACTTCATCAACGTTTACAACGACGCCTGGAATAACATCAAAGGGCAATAAACACCCCTAAGAACACACAAGGGAGACGTGCAGGATGCGCGCCTCCCCTTTGCTTCATGTTTGGTGCTTTTCCGCACATGAGTGACCTACGGGTTCTATCGCCTGGCGAACTGTTCTTTGGACATAGCGTAACAATACTCATACAAGCCCTTTGATGTTTGCGGGTGTGCAATTTTTCGTTCAAATGAAAAGCCACAACTCTCAATACATTTTTGGCATCGTATGTTATAGTCCTCTGTAATTGCAAAAATAAGGTCAGCATTCTGCTCCTTAAATCCAAGCTCCAACAGTCTTTGGACAACCCACCTGCCTATACCCTTTCCCCAAAGCCTTTTTTCATAAATTGTGGCATCAATTCTCTTTGTTGTAGCTTTGCGCGCTAACTGAGAAATTTTTGCGCGATAATTGATAATGTTTTTGCGCACAAACTGATAATAAATTTTTAGCTGGAACGATTTATAATAATTGGAGTTGAGAATTGTAATGCAGAATTGATATAATTCATTCTTTTGACGGGACAGCGTTACACTTGTCCCGTCAATATTCAGTAATTTGTAATAATAATCTCGCGGTATCTACTCTTTTCATATCGAGTTCGCAAGTTATGGTTCCGTTCAACATTATCAATTTTATATCCGTCATAGAGATTTCGGATAAACGGATCATCGTTATAAGTAAGTATAAACTTGCCTTTAATACCGGATAAAACGTTTTTAAGCCGGACGTGATCATCGGTAGTAAATCCATCATAGTATGTTTCTGTGCCGACATAAGGCGGATCGCAAAAGAACAGCGATTCACTACGGTCATAGCTTTTAATCAACGCACAAAAATCTTTATTTTCAATAACGACCCGCGACAATCTTTTGCTGATATCATCAATGTGCGAACGTGCGGTAATCACATTCTTTGGTGTACACGAGAATGAACGTCTATCCGCCCCATATGAGCACCTTACCAACATAAAGAATCGCGCTGCACGTTGAATATCTGTAGTTCCTTTGCATGATTGCCAGTCCAAAAAATCATAAAACATCTCCCGCGAATTAAGGAGGAGTGACAATTCTCGATCCAACTCTGCCGGGTGATATTTTGCGCATCGAAACAGATTCACCAGGTTTCCGTCATAATCATTATATACCTCCATGTCAGCGTGACGTTCGCATCGAAAAAGTATCCAAGCAGCTCCGCCAAACACCTCAATGTATCTGCCAATCTTCCCGGATGGAAACCGTGCGATAATTGCATCTCTTAGTAGTTTTTTTCCTCCGATCCACGGAATTAAGCTATCCATACATCCTCCAAATATAGAACATTTGTTTGTATGATAGCTCTAAGAAAGCATTAAGTCAACGGTATATTTCGCCTCAGTAATAGCAAAGCTCCCCTTTCTATGGTTGGAAGGGGAGCTACCATTACGTATTTTTCCGTCCTTGATACCTGTAGCGGTGCGCAAGTCATGTCAAAAACAAATCATGAGCTATGTCAGTAATATTTATACGTATAAACAGACAAACCCAAAGGCAAATTCACATCGGGGGGTTGGCATGATTTATGCGTTACTTAGTAATAGACGCCGCCGCATCAAACGCACCGTTCGCAGCGAGGCTCACCACCACCGCATTCACCATGCACAGCGGCCGCAACACCCCCCCATCAAAAACCTGTACCGCTATAT
>DCKB01000025.1 GCA_002320595.1 Christensenella sp. UBA1685 | reverse complement strand
CCAACAGCACGCGCGCATTGCGCAGCAATGCGCGCGCAATAGCAATCCTTTGTTTTTCCCCACCGGAAAGGTTATTCCCGCTTTCCCGAATCCGCGTTTCCATCCCATACTCCTGCCGCGCGATAAACTCTTTCAAGCCGGCATGTTCTGCCGCGTCGCTGATTGCGGCATCGGAATATTCCTGGAACATCGAAATGTTGTTTTTAATACTGTCGTCAAACAGGATAACACTTTGGTGAATCGACCATATATTATTCGTACGGGCAGCTTGCCGTTAAAATCGTTTTACCTTTCACCGCTTCACAATCTTGAAATATGCACGCGCTGTCATGCGGTAAGCGATAAGGTAAATGAGCGCAAACGCGGCGCTCACGCCAAGCGCGCAGCAGAGCACAAGCACCCAGTCATAAAGCATGAAACTTTGCAGCATGCGCGTGAGGATGCGGCTTGCAAACACCATGTGCAGGAGCGCCGTCGCAAGCGGCAGGAAGAACACCCAAAGGACCTGCGCGTTGATGGTTCCTCTGACCTGCTTTTCATCCATGCCGACCTGCTGCAGGATGTCGAAGCGCTCCTTATCCTCATAGCCTTCCGTGATCTGCTTGAAATAGATCATCAGCACCGTCACCGCAAGGAACAGGATGGCGAAGAACGCGCCAAGGAACAGCAGCCCGCCGTACATGCCGTAACTCTCCTGCCGGGCGCTCCAAATGTCACGCACACGGTAATAATATGTCACATCTTCGCCTGCCTCGTTCTTCAAAACCATGCTGAGCTGCCGCGCAGCATCCAAAAACGCTTCGCGGTCCTCCTCCGCGCCTTCCAGGTCGAAGTGCAGCGTGCCGTCCAAATAAAGGCTGTGCGGCTGCATATACAGCTCCGAGCCCGGATAAACCGTACCGTCCGGGTTCGCTTCCCCTTCCACGTAATTATGATAGTTCAGCCCGCTTTCATCCGCGTGCATCACCACGTTGTGCTCCTCCGCAAGCGCGGCAAGCTTTGCATCGGCTCCAAGGCGGTCGTGGTACGGCGCATAGCCGCTCACCTGCACATCGTACGGATACTGCGGCGCAAGCGTTTTTTCCTGCCCAAGATAAAGCGAAAGCGTGCCGCAAAGGGTCACGAGAAACATCGTGGAAAGGATGCAGATCGTCGCAAGGCCGGAAGCGTTCTGCCGCATGCGGTGGAACATGCCCGAAACCGAAACGAAGTTTTGCGGCCTGTAATAAAATCTCTTGTTGGCCCGAAGCGCACGGAGCACCGCAATGCTGCCGGAGGTGAAAAGCAGATTCGTGGCCAGAATGACGAGCAGGACCAGAAGGAAGAAGATGCCCATCGCCGTGCCGGAGCTTTCCACCGTCCATGCAAAATAATATGCAGCGCCGAGCATCGCCGCGCCAATGAGCGCCATGGGTATGACAAGCTTTGAGTCCTTTTCGCCGCGCTTCTCGCTTTGCAGAAGCTGAATGGGGTTCGCAAGATGCACCTGCGCAAGGTTGTAAAGCGAGCTTACAAAATATACGCCGAGGAAAAGCGCCGCCGTTGCAAGGTATGCCACGGGCGCGGGGCGGAATTCGTTTTGCGGCAGCGCATGCATGAGCTTGAGCAGCAGCAGGAACAGGAGCTTCCCAAACACGAGTGCGAACACAAGCCCGCAGGCAAGGCCGCCGAGCAGGACGATCGCGTTTTCCAGCAGCAGGATGCGGCCCACATGCGCTTTGGAAAGGCCGAGCACACCATACAGCCCAAATTCCCGCTTGCGGCGTTTCACAAGGAACCGGTTGATGGAAAGCAGGAACCCCGCCGCAAACACCGTAAACACGATAACGCCCATCTGAAAGAGCGCACGCGCACTTTCTCCGCCCGGCACGCCCGTAAGCTCGCCGGACATCGCAAACCCGCACACAAGAAAGTAAATGCCGCCAATGATCGCGCAGGCGATCAGATACGGCAGATAGACCTCCCGGCTGCGGCGGATATTCGCCCATGCAAGCTTAACATAAAATCCCTTAGCCAATGTCCGCACCCCCATCCGAAAGCACGGAAAGGTTTGCAACGATCCGGTCGAAAAAGGCGCGGTTCTCATCCTCCCCCCGGTAAAGCTGCGCGAAGATCTCGCCATCCTTAATAAACAGCACGCGGCTTGCGTAGCTTGCGGCCATGGCGCTGTGCGTCACCATAAGGATGGTTTTGCCCGCGCGTTCGTTCAACGCGCGGAAATTTTGCAAAAGGTGCACAGAGGCCTTGGAATCGAGCGCGCCGGTCGGTTCGTCCGCCAGAATGATCTGCGGATCGGTGATAACGGCGCGCGCCACAGCCGCGCGCTGCTTTTCGCCGCCGGAAACCTCATAAGGGTATTTCCCGAGCAGCATATCAATGCCGAGCATCTGCGCAATGGGCAGAAGGCGGCTTTCCATTTCCTTCACCGGCGTTTGCGAGAGCACAAGCGGCAGCAGGATGTTATCCTTCAGGGTGAACGTATCAAGCAGGTTAAAATCCTGAAACACGAAGCCCATGTTATCGCGCCGGAATCTGGAAAGTTCCCGGTCCGGCACGGACGCGAAGCTGCGCCCGCCGAGCAGCACATCGCCCGAGGTAGGCTTATCGAGCGAAGCCAAGATGTTCAAAAGCGTCGTTTTTCCGCTGCCGGACGCGCCCATGATGGCCACAAACTCGCCTTCCGAAACGGTGAAGCTCACATTTTTGAGCGCTACGCACTGCACAAGCCCAAGCTTGGTGGTATAAACCTTTTTTACGTTCTGGATTTTCAACAATTCCATTGATTTTGTATGACCTCCTTGTGGGAACGTACCCGTTTCTCAGTATGCCCCTATCATACAAAAAACGGGAAGCCCCTGCCATCGAACTGCCTTACAAAAGCGGCTTCCAACCTTACAGTTTTGTCACATTGAAAGAGACGAGCGCCTTTCCCATTCGCAAATTTCCCGCATCCGTCCCTGCAGCTTTTGCACGCGCCTCATTGTCCAACCCGATTGTCAACTGTGAATTACTCCCGAAACCGGAACGTGTCCGCGTCCGGGAAAGAGAGTGCTACGCGCGTACCATGCCCAAGCTGCGAGCGCACATCAATGCGGATTGCAAGCGCATCCGCCACCTGGCGCGTCAGGTACAGCCCAACGCCGCTTGCGCGGGTGTCCACGCGGCCGTTATATCCCGTGTAGCCCTTTTCAAAGATACGCGGCAGATCCTCCGGCCGAATGCCGATCCCGCTGTCCTCAATCACAAGGCGGCCGCTTTCCATGCAGATCTTCACGCCGCCCTCGTTCGTGTATTTCACGGCGTTGGAAAGCAGCTGTTCCAGAATGAAGCCAAGCCATTTCGCATCGCTGACCACGCTGCCCGCAAGCGGCGCGATTTCCACGGAAAGCCCTTTGTAAACAAAAAGCAGGCCGTATTTTTTCACGCTTTCCCGCACGATGCGCCCAAGATCGCAGCGCTCGATCACAAGGTCGTTTGCAATCTCCCTGAGCTTCACATATTGCAGCGCAAGCTCCGCATACCGTTCCACCTTGAACAGTTCCTGCCGGAGCACGAGCGCCTCCGCAGAGTCGTTTTCCCGCAGCACAAGCCGCATGGCCGCAATGGGCGTTTTGATCTGGTGCACCCAAAGCGTGTAATAAGTAAGGTTCTCATTCTGCGCCGCCTCCAGCGCGCGGCTCGCTTCCTGATGCCCTTGCGCAAGCGCCCGAACGATTGCCTGGCACGCGCCTTCAAGCGCGTCCTGCGGCGCCGGAAGGGCTTCCGGCAGCGCGCCAAGATGCGTGCGGATGGTGCGCATCAGGCGCAGGCGACCGATGTAGCGCCGGCCATCGAAATACAGCAGCAAAGCCAGAAGGAACCCCAGTATAGCGGCTGTGTACCATGCAAGGGCCATGCTCTGTCCGCCCAGATATGCGATGAGGAGCGTAAGCGCGATGGCCATAACGCCAAACGCCCACAGCATCCATTTTGCCTTCAAGTAATGAAAAACATCACGCATTGATGCTGTACCCTTGCCCCTTGTGCGTAACGACACAATCCTCTATCCCGGCCGCCGCAAGCGTTTTGCGCAAGCGGTTGACGTTTACGGTAAGCGTATTGTCGTCCACAAATTCGTCGCTTTCCCAAAGGCGCAGCATGATGGCCTCCCTGCACACCACCTGCCCGGGCCTTTCCAAAAGCACCTGCAAAATTCCAAGCTCGTTTTTCGTGAGCGGGATGCGCTCTCCGCCGCGCATAAGGCAGGAGCCGGCCGCATCGAGTACCGCACCGCGCAGGCGCGGCTCCGGCGGCGGGGTTTCATAATCGTAGCTGCGGCGGAGCATAGCCTGCACCTTGGCAACGAGAACCTCAAGGGAGATGGGCTTTGTGATATAATCGTCCCCGCCCATATTCACGGCCATCACAACATCCATATCATCCGCACGGGAGGAAACAAAAATCACCGGCGCCTTGCTTTCCCTTCGGATCTCGGCGCAGTGGAAATAGCCGTTATGGAACGGCAGTGAAACATCCATCAACACAAGGTGCGGCGCAAAGGCGCGGAACTCGCCCATCACATCCGCAAAATCCACGGCCGCGCGCGCCTCATAGCCCCAGGCGCAAAGCTCACGGCAGATCGCCCCTGCGATCACCGCATCATCCTCTACAACAAAAATGCGATACATGGCCGCCTCCTTTCCGTCATTGTATTGGATCGCGCGCGTCCCGTCAATTTAGATTCAATTAAATTTTGCACGTTTTTTCTTGCCACATACCGCCGCAAGGGGATATGATTGAGAGGGTAAATCATATATCATTTTATGCCGTTTCCGGCAAAAGGAGGGATTTCCGAATGAAAGAATTCAGCGTTAACAGCACGTTCCTTTATTGTGTGGCGGCAATCGTCATTGCGTTTGTGCTGCTGCAATCCGCCGTGTTTCTTGTGCGGGCCTGGAAGCGTGCGCGCGCGCTCGGTATTGAAGCGGCTGCGCTCAAGCGCATCGCCATGTCAAGCGCCGTGTTCACCATCGCGCCCGCGGTTGCCATTCTGCTCGGCGTCATCACGCTTTCCAAAGCGCTTGGCCTGCCGCTGCCGTGGCTCAGGCTCAGCGTCGTCGGCGCATTGACCTACGAACTGCCCGCCGCGACCGCGGCCGCCACCGCAGCGGGAGCTTCGCTTTCCGAGCAGGTTCAGGATCCCACGGTGTTTTCCGCCATCGCCTGGGTCATGACGCTCGGCATCATCCCCGGGGTGCTTTATATCCCGTTTTTGATGAAACGCATCCAGGGCGGCCTTTCCAGGCTCAAGAGCCGGGATGAGGCGTGGAGCGCCATCTTCATGGATGCGTTGTTTCTCGGCATGATCTCCGCATTCCTCGGCATGATTTTCAAGGACATCCGCAGCGGGCTTTCCGGCTGGATTCCGGTGTTTGTGATGCTTGTGTCCGCCCTTCTGCTTGCGCTCTGCGGCCTCATCATGAAGAAATTTAAAATTAAATGGCTGGAGGATTTTGCGCTGTCGATCTGCATGCTGTCCTCAATGGCGCTTTCCATCCCCATTACAAACTGGCTTAGCTGAAGGAGGAACTCCCGATGAAACAATCCCGCGCTTTAACCTATGAAGAAGCTACGCACCGCATCGGCCGCATCTGGATGTTGAGCGCCGCGGCGCTGTTCCTGCTCGTCCCTGTCTCGGTCAGCATCTTTTATGATGCATGGCCGCCCATCAAGCTCGTGGGCGAAGGCCTCCTCGGCGTCGCGCCGATCTTCTGGACGGTCGGCGTAATCGAGGCGTTCACCTTTATCCCCATGCTCGGCAGCGGCGGTTCCTACCTTGCCTTTGTAACCGGCAACCTCACCAACCTCAAGGTGCCCTGTGTGCTTAACGCGCTGCAGGCGGCGAAGATCGATCCCGGCACGGAGAAGGCGGAGGCCGTTTCCACCATTGCGGTGGCTGTCTCTTCCATCGTGACAACGCTCATCATCGCCCTCGGCGTGATCCTGCTTGGCTCCGTGCAGCCCATCCTGCAATCCCCTGCGCTTGCGCCCGCATTTGAAAACATCCTGCCCGCGCTTTTCGGCGCGCTCGCCGTGGTGTTCGTTTCCAAGGCATGGAAGATCGCCATTGCCCCGCTCGTATTCATGACGGCGCTTTTCATTGCCGTTCCGTCGCTCGCAGGCTCCGTTGGCGTGCTGGTGCCCGTGGGTGCGGCGCTTGCGATGGGCGCTGCGCGCATCCTTTACAAGAAAAACCTGCTTTGATGCGGAGGTAAATGGCAATGACAATCGTTTTGATCCTGCTCTCTGTGCTCGCGGCATTCTTTGCCGTTGTTTTGATCCGCACTGCGCGCTTCTGCCCAAAGGCAGAGCCGGATGCGGCCCTTCCCCCGCTTGCGGAAGCGCCGGATGCCGAACTTGCGGCGGAGCACCTCGCCGAGATGATCCGCATTCGCACGGTTTCGTTTGCGGATAAAGCACAGGAGGACCCGGAGCCGTTCGAGGAATTTCCGCGCCTGCTTGCGCGGCTGTATCCCAACGTGCACAGCGCCTGCAAGTGCGAACGTCCGGGCCCGCGCAGCCTGCTGTTCCGCTGGCCCGGCAAAGCTCCGGGCGACCCGACGGTCCTGATGGCGCACTATGATGTTGTCCCCGCCGATGAAGACGCCTGGGAGAAGCCCCCCTTTGAGGGGATAATCGAGGGCGGCGTGCTCTGGGGCCGCGGCACGCTCGACACAAAGGGTACCCTGCTTGGCGTGATGGAGGCCGCAGAAGCCATGATTGCGCGCGGTTTTGTGCCGGAACATGACATTTACCTGGCTTTTGCGGGCGATGAGGAGATCGCCGGAACCGGCGCACCAACCACCGTCAAACTGTTAAAAGCGCGCGGCGTTCATGCGGCGCTCGTTGTGGACGAGGGCGGCGCCGTTGTGGAAAATGTGTTCCCGGGCGTCTCCAGGCCCTGCGCACTCGTTGGCATCGGAGAAAAAGGCTCCGTAAATTTCGAGTTCTCCCTTGCTTCCAAAGGCGGGCATGCCTCCGCGCCGCCTGCGCACACGCTCGTGGGCCGGCTTGCCCGCGCCGTAACCCGCGTGGAGGGAAAGCCTTTTCCCGCCCGCATGACCAAGGCCACCGCGGAGCTGTTTGACACGCTCGGCCGCCATTCCACTTTCGTTTACCGCATGATCTTTGCCAACCTCTGGTGCTTCCTGCCGCTGTTGGATCTTATCTGTAAGAAGCAGGGAGGCGAACTCAATGCGCTCATGCGCACCACCTGCGCCTTCACGATGATGGAAGGAAGCCGCGCGGCGAACGTGCTGCCGCCCAAAGCGCGCATGGTCGCAAACCTCCGCCTCATCAGCGGCGATACGGCAAGCAGCGCAGCTGAGGCGCTCAGGGCTGTGATTCAGGATGACGGCATCGCTGTGCGGCGGCTCAACGGGGACGATCCCTCCCCCTTCTCGCGGACGGATTCCGAAGGCTGGCGCCGCCTGCGCCGCGCGATCCGGGCTACGTGGCCGGAAGCGCTTGTTTCCCCTTACCTGATGATCGCGGGCAGCGATTCGCGCCATTTTTCCGCCATCAGCGAAAACGTGATGCGCTTCTGCCCGATGGCTCTTTCCACGGAGGAGCGCGGGTATATTCACGGCCACAACGAGCGCATCCCCGTGGAAAAACTCGGGACGCTGGTTGAATTTTACCTGCGCCTGATCGCGCAGTGTTAAAGCACGGTTGTGGGGGCGGGCAAAAGCCCGCCTCCCACGGAAGTTCACATTTCGTTCCACTTGCTTCACATCTTTTTCATTGCATTTGGTGCGCGTGCGTATTACCATGTAAAGCGTATAGTCAAGATCAGGGCAGGCATGCCCTGATCTTGGCACCCCGAATCAAAGTGAGGTTTTTTCTATGCGAAATTGGCTGATGCGGTTCATGGCGGGGCGCAACGGCGCGGATGCGTTTGCGCGTTTTCTTTCCATCGCCGCCCTCGTGATTCTCATCCTTTCCATGCTTATCCCCGGATATGTGGGAACCGCGCTCTGGGTGCTTGCCCTCGGATGCCTGATTTACAGTTATTTCCGCATATTTTCAAAAAATACCGCGAAGCGCTACACGGAAAACGCGAAATACCTTTCCGTAAAATACAAAATCACCGGCTGGTTCCGCCGCAAAAAAGAGCGCATTCAGCAGAGCAAGACCCACCGGTTTTACCGTTGCCCGCAATGCGGCATCACCACGCGCATCCCAAAGGGCAAGGGGAAGATCAAAATTACATGCCCCAAATGCGGCAACACCTTTATCCGCAAAAGCTGAAAGAGGCGCCCGATGTTCGGTTATGTTGTCGCCAACAAGGCTGGGCTTTCGGAGCAGCAGCTTGCGCGGTACCGCGCGTTTTACTGCGGGCTTTGCCGGGCGCTCCGCACGCGCTTCGGCCAGCTTGGCCGCATGACGCTCACTTACGACATGGCCTTTCTCGCAATGCTCCTAAGCTCGCTGTATGAGCCGGAAACACGCACAGGCGCAAACCGCTGTGCTCCCCACCCTAAAACACCGCAGCCCTGGCTGCAAAATGAATTTACGGAGTACGCTGCGGATCTCAACCTTGTACTCGCCTATCATAACCTGCTGGACGACTGGCAGGATGACAAAAACCTTGCCGCGCACGCAGCGGCGGCTCTGCTTCGCCCGCAGTATGACCGCGTCCGCGCCCGCCTGCCGCGCCAGTGCGCCGCAATCGAACAAAGCCTTTGTGCACTCCATCAAGCGGAAACCCTCAACCCGCTTCCTGCGGATATGGCGGCGGATGCATTCGGCGCGCTGATGGGCGCGCTGTTTGCTTGCCGGGAGGATCGCTGGGCGGACGGGCTGCGGCGCATGGGAGCGGCGCTCGGCCGCTTTATTTATATGATGGATGCTTACCTGGATCTTCCGGCGGATGAAAGGCGCGCGCGCCCCAACCCGCTCGCTCCGCTTCGGGCCGCGCCGGAATATGAAGCGCAATGCAAAGCGCTTTTCACGCTGCACCTTGGCGAATGCGCGCTGGAATTTGAAAAGCTGCCGCTGGTGGAAGATGCGGACATCCTGCGCAACATCATATACTCCGGCGTTTGGACAAGGTACGAAGCACAAAAACAAAAAAAGCTGCGCCTGCAGGGAAAGGAGCCGAACCGGACATGACGGACCCCTATCAGGTGCTTGGCGTCCCCCAAAATGCGAGCGATGACGAAGTGAAGCAGGCCTACCGCAAGCTTGCAAAAAAATATCACCCGGATGCCAACCCGGGAGACAAAATCGCTGAGCAGCGCATGAAGGAAATTAATGCTGCCTATGACCAAATCATGAACAAGCAGGCAAACCCGGGCGGGCAAAGCAGCGGGTATGGCGGTTTCGGCGGCTTCGGCGGAGGCTATTACGGGCAAGGCTCCGCCGCGCAAGAGGAATCTTCAACGATGACGGCCGTGCGCAACTTTCTGAACTACCGGCGTTACCGTGAAGCCCTGACCGCGCTTTCCGGCATCCCGGAGGCCGAGCGGGGTGCGCGCTGGCAGTATTACAGCGCCATTGCCAACCACGGCGCCGGGAACCGCATGGCAGCCCTGCAGCATGCCGAGCGCGCCGCAAGCATGGAGCCGGACAACGAAGAATATCAGGAATTGCTGGAACAGCTCCGCAACCCGGGCCGCGCTTATACCGCCTTTGGCCGCGGGTTTGGCATGCCTGCAATGAACATGAGCGGCCTCTGTCTTTCCATGTGCCTTGCGCAGCTCCTCTGCCGGTTCTGCTATTGCTGAGCCGCATTATAAAAGCAGAAAGGAACCCGCTTATGCTTGAATACAAATTCGATACCCAGCTTTTGATCGAAGGAAGCGCCCTCTCCGAAGATGCCATCCACGAATACATCACTGCAAACATTGCAGGCGATTGCCTGCTTGCCGTCGGAGATGAAACGCTCATCAAAATCCACTTCCACACCAACACGCCATGGAAGGTACTTGAATACTGCGCCTCCCTTGGAGATATTTATGATGTTGTGATTGAAAACATGGAACGGCAGGAGCATGGGCTGCAGGGATAACAAAAAGAAACGTTTTCCAAAGCCTGTTTACTTCTCCCATGTTTTGGCGTACCATAGATGCAGAAAGCCAAACATGTTACGTCGGGAGGTTACAATATATGCCGGACTATAAAAAGCTCCAAAACGGAAGCGATATCCGCGGTGTCGCCATCGCGGTGGAAGGCGGAAAGCCGGTGGATTTGACGGAAGAAGCCGTGCGCGCCATCGGCGGCGCGTTTGCCGGGTGGCTGCAAAGCCGTTTGGGCGAAGGAGTTAAGCGCATTTCCATTGGGCGCGATTCCCGCCTTTCGGGCGAGCAGCTCAGCGCATGGCTTCGGGATGGCCTTTCTGCTGCCGGGATGGAGGTCACAGATTTTGGTCTTTGCACCACGCCGGCTATGTTTATGTCCACCGTAATGGAAGGTTGGGAATTTGACGGCGCGGTGATGATCACGGCGAGCCATCTGCCCTTTGAGCGCAACGGCTTTAAGTTTTTCACCGCAAAGGGCGGCTTGGAAAAGCAGGACATCGCGGCGATCCTTGCTTCCGCAGGCGCGGGTGATTTTCCCGCAGGCGGCGTAGGCGCTTGCATCCGAGCGGATTTTCTTCCCGCCTACGCTGAACTGCTGCAAAAAAAGATACGCTCCGCAACCGGCATGGAGCAGCCGCTTTCCGGCCTTCGCATTCTTGTGGACGCAGGCAACGGCGCGGGCGGCTTCTTCGCGGGCGAAGTGCTTGCTCCGCTCGGCGCGGACACAGCGGGCAGCCTCTTTCTCACGCCGGACGGCCGCTTTCCCAACCATGCGCCCAACCCGGAAAACGCAGCTGCGATGGATTCGATCCGCACGGCGGTGCTTGAATGTAAGGCTGATTTCGGCATTATCTTCGATACGGATGTGGACCGTGCAGGCGCAGTGCTTGCCGACGGCAGCGAGCTGAACCGCAACCGGCTGATCGCCATCCTTTCCGCCATCCTGCTGCGGGAGCATCCGGGCACAACCATCGTTACCGATTCCATCACCTCCACCGGCCTTGCGGAATTCATCGCCGCGCACGGCGGGGTACACCGCCGCTTCAAGCGCGGCTACCGTAACGTCATCAATGAGGCAGAGCGTCTTTGCGCTGCCGGGCAGGTGGCTGAAATGGCCATTGAGACCTCTGGCCACGGCGCACTCCGCGAAAATTACTTTCTTGACGATGGCGCGTACCTGATGGTGAAGCTCCTCATTGAACTTGCGCGCGCGCGCAAGGAGGGCCGCACGCTGGAATCCCTGCTTGCCGGGCTTAAGGAGCCTGTGGAGAGCCTGGAATTCCGCATGGCGCTCAACGCGGAGGACTTCGCCGCCTACGGCAACGGGGTGATTTCCGCGCTTGCGGAATATGCTGAAACCCAGCCAGGCTGGGCGCTCGCCACCCCCAACTACGAAGGCGTGCGCGTGAGCCTTGACCCGGCCCATGGAGACGGTTGGTTTTTGCTGCGCCTTTCTCTGCACGATCCGCTGATGCCGCTCAATATTGAAAGCGACAGCGCGGGCGGCGCGAAAAAGATTGCTGCGGCGCTTGTGGGTTTCCTTGCCGGGTTTGAAAAGCTGGATTCCGTCAGCCTTGCAGCGTTTGCGGAATAATACAACAGGCGTTATTTTGGGCGGCCATTGGCCGCCCATTTCAGTTTCGTTTCTGCTAAATTTCGCCCAACCAGCCCGCGTCCGGCGGGAGCTTCTTCACAAAAATGCGCCCTTCGTTGACCTCTTCCTTCGTCTGATGGAACTTGAAGGCAATGGAGCCGTCGTCCAGCTTGCCGGCAATCTCAATTTTGCCCGCAGGGTGCGACATGCAGAATTTCAGGCACTTCCCCTGCCCATTCTGCATGGTCTTCGCACGCTCCACAATGTCATACCCCTGCGCAAACGGCACCTGAAACGTGTTCTTCACCCCGCTCACCGGGCGGCACTGGAACACATAATACGGCACGATGCCGTTCGCGGTCAGCTTGCGCAGCAAAAGCCCGAGCGTGTCGGCAGAATCGTTCACGCCGCGCAGCAACACGGTCTGGTTTTTTACCACGACGCCGCATTCAAGCAGCGCACGGATGGCCGCGCGCGCCTGCGGCGTTATCTCGTTGGGGTGGTTGAACTGTGTAACCACGTAGATCTGCTTGCGTTTCGTGTAACGTGCAAGCGCTTTGAGCAATGCCTGGTCCTCAATTATGCGCATGGGATAGACCACGGGCATGCGCGTGGCGATGCGGATCAGATCCAGGTGTTCAATCCCGGACAGCGCATCGAGATACCGCTCTACCGTTTTTGTAGGCAGCATAAGCGCGTCGCCGCCGGAAAGGATGGCGTTTGTAATCTCATCGTGTGCACGAATATAGGAGATCACCTCATCGAAATGGCTTGCAATTTCTTCATCTGAAAGCCCCACCAGCCGCTTGCGGAAGCAGTGCCTGCAATACATGGCGCAGCGGTTGGTTGTAAGGATCAGCGCGCTTTCCCGGTATTTGTGCTGTACGCCTTCGCAGACCGTATTGCTGGCTTCGCCGCTGGTGTCAAACGCGCCGCTCATATCCGTTTCAAAAAACGTCGGGATGCACATTTTCCGGATGGGATCATTGGGATTGTCCCAGTCGATCAGCGAAAGATAGTACCGGGGAACGGACATTGGAAACGCCTCGCACAGCGCTTGCATGCGCTTCGTCTCCTTTTCATCCATGCCGAGTTGCGGCGCAAGCGCCCCGATGTCCGTCACATTGTTTTTCATCTCTTCATACCAAAGCATGCATCGTTTCCTTCCTTTCTATTTTATATATAAACTTTGTACAAAATTAACATATATTCCGGCACAAAGCGCGCTAAATCTATTTATTTTTATGAAATAGAAAACGAGCTGTAAAGAAAAGACAGGCACTCAAATGCGCAATGTAACCAGCTCTTTTAATTATTTTAGCACAGGATCAAGCATTTTTCCATGGTTTTTCCCGTCGAATCGTGGCGGGAGTGTGAAAGTTCTCCGAACTATTCCAAAACAACACGCAAAAAAGGCGGGGAACACCTCCTCGCCTTCTTGTGCATTATGTTTAGTTCAGGCCGTAACGCTTCTTGAAACGGTCTACGCGTCCACCCGTATCAACCAGCTTCTGGCGGCCGGTGTAGAACGGATGGCACTTGGAACAAATTTCGACCTTGAGTTCGCCCTTTACGGAACCGCTCAGGAAGGTCTCGCCACAGGCACAGCGCACAACGCACTCGCCGTAGGACGGATGGATATCCTTCTTCATTTGTTTCACCCCTCATATTATTTGCTTGGCGCAGGGCGATTAGCCGCCCTCCTGCTGCATTGGCGCAACCGATACGCCCGACGGGTGAAGCCACCCGAACAGCTGATATTATATCGCACCCTCAGCATGGAATGCAAGCACTATTTTGCGGAAAAGCAAGGTTTTTCCGCACGCACGGCATCTTTAGTTGATGCGCTTGCCTGCAGAGTAACCGTCCTTTTCATAGATCTTGTTCCAGGAGGTCAGGCGCTGAATGAATTCCTCGTTGGTGGCGGTCTTATCCAGCATGTTGATCATTTGCTCCGTCACCTCGGCCGGATTGCCGGCTGCAAGCGTGCGGCGCATGGTGAACACGGCATCAAGCTCCTCCTTGGTGAGCAGCAGTTCCTCGCGGCGTGTGCCGGATTTATAAATGTCAATAGCAGGGAAAATGCGCTTTTCGCTCATCTTGCGGTCCAGGTGAATTTCCATGTTGCCCGTGCCCTTGAACTCTTCATAAACGATGTCGTCCATCCGGCTGCCGGTCTCTATCAGCGCCGTGGCGATAATTGTAAGGCTGCCGCCATTTTCAATGTTGCGCGCAGCGCCAAAGAACCGCTTGGGCTTATGCAGCGCGCCTGGGTCCATGCCGCCGGAAAGCGTTTTTCCCGTTGCCGGGATGGTGAGGTTGTACGCCCGTGCAAGGCGCGTGATAGAGTCCATCAGCACCACAACATCCTTGCCCTGCTCAACAAGGCGCATGGCGCGTTCCTGTGTCATCTCGGCTACGCGGGTGTGATGCTCGGGCAGCTCGTCAAACGTGGAATAAAGCACCTCGCCCTTGATAGAACGCTGCATATCCGTCACTTCCTCCGGCCGCTCGTCGATAAGCAGCACGATCAGGTGCACGTCCGGGTAGTTGTTGGAAATGCCGTGCGCAATATTCTTTAAAAGCGTTGTTTTACCGGACTTCGGCTGGCTGACGATCATGCCGCGCTGGCCTTTGCCGATGGGCGCTATCAGGTCGATCAGGCGGATGGCAAGGTTCTGGTCATGCCCAAGGCCCGGGGATTCCAGCGTGATGCGCTCGTTGGGATAAATCGGCACAAGCTCTTCAAAGGGCTTGCGCGTCTGCGCCTTTTCCGGTTCTTCCCCATTGACGGCCGTGATATAAAGCAAAGCAAGAAAGCGCTCTCCCTCCTTGGAAGGGCGCGTTTTCCCTGTAACAAGGTCGCCGGTTTTCAGGCTAAAGCGGCGAATCTGCGCAATGGAAACGTAAACGTCCCGGTTCCCGGGCAGATAGTTTTCCGAACGGAGGAAGCCATACCCGTCCGGCAGAACTTCGAGCACGCCTTCGCAATCGCCGCAGGCTCCGCCTTCCAGCAGTTCGGGCACAGCGGGATTGCTTGTGCCGTATTCCTTATTGTAGTATCCCTCCGGCTTTTGTTGACGGTATCCGTCTTCGCCCTCGTATTGCGGCACATAGCTTTCGCGGGGCTGATATGTCTCCTGCGGCGCGCGGTAATTTTCACGGTAATCATTTGTGCGGTTGTAATCCTGGCGATACCCGCCCTGATACCCCGTGTTCTGGTATCCCTGATACCCTTCCTGACGGCGGTTATATCCGCTCTGGTAACCGGTATCGCGGTTTTGGCTGTTGTATCCGCCATAAGGGCGGCCCTGCTGGGGCGCATAGCTTTGGTTATATTGCCTGCGATTGTATCCGCCTTGCTGATACTCCTGCCGCGGCGCGCGATATTGCGGCTGCTGCGGGTAACGTGTGCGCTGCTCATATGCGGCCGGCCCGTCTTCGGTGATTGGCGCAGGCTGGGGTACATGCTGCGCCTGTGGTGCGGGTGCGGCAGGCTGCTCCTGCATTTCCCGCGGTACGGGTGCGGCGGGTTTTTCTTCCGCTGCCGGCGCGGCAGCCTCCGGCTGTGCACTTTCGCTTTGTGCGGGGGCATCCACGCGGCCACCGTTCATGATGATATCAATCAGCTCACCCTTACGGTATTTTGTCAGCGATTTTACGCCTTGCAGTTTTGCAATCTCACGAAGATCGTTCAGGCTTTTCTCCTGAAGTTGTTCTCTTGTCACAATGCGGCTCCTTTCAAAAAAGCACTAAAAAATTCAGACGACGTATATGTCATCCTGTTGACCTGGTAATGTATCCTATCAAGTGCAGCATTTTTAGATAATATGAGTATTATGCCCCTTAAATTGGAAATAAAACATCCTTCAAAAAATGTTGCGTCCATTACAATCCTGTTTATTTCTAATATAACTTTATGTGCCGCGCTTGTCAAGACAATATGGTGGCATTTTACGGTGATTTCACACATATATATTGAAAAACCGGGCCGATGGCAAGCCCGATTTCATTACATGGGAGGAAAGGCTTATGGACCCGAGAATGAGCGATACGGGCACGATGCGGATTCGCGCCCACTCTATCCATATCGATAACCGGGAGTTAATCAGCGTCACGGGCGTGAAGGATGTGGACAGCTTCAACGAACAGGAAGTTGAGCTTTTGACCGAAGCTGGCGAGCTGCGCATTGAAGGAAACGAACTGCGCATCACAAAGCTCAGTCTGGACGAAGGGCAGGTCATTGTGGAGGGCGAGATCGTGGCGCTTGAATATGCTGAGGCGCCGGTGGAGCGCGGCTCCCTGTTCTCGCGCATGTTCCGCTAGGCATGACCGGCACAGTCGGGGAAGTCCCCATCTTCCTCGGCGCGGTCTACGGCGGGCTTGTAATCGGCCTGACCTTTACCGCGTTCCGGGTGCTGCACGCGTTGTTTGGCGGCGGGCGTATTTCGGATGCGCTGCTCGACGCGCTGTTTTATCTGCTTTCAGGTGGAATCGCAGCGCTTACGCTTTTCCGGATCAATGGCGGCGCGCTGCGCCTGTATGCCCTCCTCGGCATTGGGGCGGGCATATTTGCCGTGCTGCGTTCCGTGGACCCTTTGTTATGCGGCATCGTGGAAAAGCTGCAAAACTTGCGTGGCAAAATTACCAAAAAACGCTTGTAATCCGTCTTTGAATGGATTATATATATTAATAGGGAAATTATTGTGCAAAGGAGCCGCCATGGCGCAAAAGCGGAAGCTGCGAATCACGCCGAAATTCATCGTACTGCTTACAGTGCTGTGCGTTGTTTTTGCATGTGCGCTCTATCTTTCTCAGGAGCAGAAGCTTAAGGAGATCGCCGAGAAAGAGGCTGCCCTGCGGCAGGAGTATCAAGCGCTTCAAAACGAAGAACAGCGGCTTGAGTACATGATCGAATATGCCAAGAGCGAGGAATACCTGATCCAATATGCGCGTGAAAAACTCGGCTTTGTCCTGCCGGATGACGTTAGGTTCGACATTGAAGACTAGCGGCTTTAGCGAATAAAACACACAACATTTGGCGCGCTTCCGGCGCGCCAAAGCCATATTAAGGGGGGAGTTAACGATGGGAAAAAAGGGGATTGCCGTGATTGACATCGGCAGCAATTCCATCCGCTTTCTGGGAAAGGATCCGGACAAGCAGCTTGTCACAACGCGGTTGGCTGAAGGGCTCGTTTCTACCGGCATGCTTTCTGAGGCGGCGATGGCGCGCAGTGTCGCCGCTATTGTATCCTTTGCGGAAGCCGCGCGCAAGGATGGGCTCATCCCCTATGCATACGCCACAAGCGCCGTGCGGGATGCGCGCAACAGGGCGGACTTTCTTGCCCGCGTAGAGCATGCCGCGGGCTTGCGCATCGACGTGCTCTCCGGCGAGCGCGAGGGGCAGTACGCATTGCTCGGCGCTTCCCGTGAGGGGATGGCCGGCGGCCTTGTGGACATCGGCGGCGCTTCCAGCCAGCTTGTGACGGAGGGATTTGCAGCGAGCTATCCCGTTGGCTGTGTGCGCGCCAAGGAATGGGGCGAGCAAAGCGGCGCGCAAACGATTGAATCGCTTCAGGAATCCCTCTTTTCCCGCTTTTCGGGGATTTACCGGTTTCCCCGCCTGTTCGTGCCGCGTTGGACGGGCGTAGGCGGCACCATTACAACCATCGCTGCGCTTTCCCACGGAATGGCGGCCTATGACCGCTCCGCGGTGGAAACAATCGTGCTTTCCGAGGCAGCAGTGGAGGCCGAGGTCTGTGCGCTCTACGCCATGGGCGATACGGCGCGCGCGCAGCATCCGCTGCTTGCCGAGCGGCATGATGTCATCGTAGAAGGTGCGCTCATCCTGCTCTATATCATGCGCGGCATGTGCATCCATGAACTGCATGTCTCCGATGCGGACGGCATGGAGGGATATCGGGCATATCTGCAAAACGCGGAAAGTGAAAAACAGGATGAATCGTGAAACAGAGGAACGCTTTGTCCGTACTTTCATTATCCGCCAGCAGCGAGAGCGGCTGCTGTTGGAACTTGGCTCGCCAACCCGCAGGCAAAACGGGATCAACCGCTTTTGTCATGACGCAACGGCACTTGTGATCCCCCAAACGTTAGCCTGCCGTGGAAAACTCAAGCGGGAAGAAATCAAGCTGTTTCTCCTGCCCCATGCAGAGCGCGGGATGTGCTATGCTATTTCCTCAAACGAGGCAGTTGACGGGCATTTTTTGTCCCTTTCACAAGCCCTTGATTCCGTGCTGTGTTTTGGCTTCCCCAGCATTCTTGTGTGCGCGCATGCCGCATTGGTCGAATGCGAACAGGAGCAGGGCCCTGCAGAAAAGTTGATTTTGGTTGAGCGTTACAAAAAATGACGTGCCGTGAGAGTACGGACAAGTCTCAGTCCGTTGTGGCGGTCCGCAACAGTTCACAAAGGTCACACTACATTGCAAAAATCGCATTATGAAAAAGGCAGCACCCAAAGTGCTGCCGGAGCATTGCCATGCCCCTGCTAGGGTACGGCAGCTCCTATTAAATCTACCCGCTAGCTCCTTTTCAACCCCTCGGCAACATCAGCCAGCGTGCTGAGAAACGATTCTTCACCCCATGTATTGATTTTGAAAAGCATCGCCTGGCTGCCGCCGGAAGTAATGGCGGAAAGGAACAAGTTCTGTCCATTCCCCACGAGCGTCACTGCCATGCTGACGCGGTTTCCGCCCATGGCGCTGTAACGCTCGTAAACGCGCACGGCACAGCGCACCGAACCCATGCGGTAATCGCTGCCATCCTCGTAGGAAGCTGTAGAACTTGCGTTCATGATCCCATCGTGCAATGCATTCAAAACCACGTCAAAGCTGCCCGTAAGCATCGTTTCGTATTTTGCCATGACCGGTCTCCCCTTCTGCGCCTCTGCGCACTTCTATTTTACCATATCCTGCGCCGTTTCTTCCAGTGCATGCATCAAAACCGCGAGGCCCAGCATGTCTGCGCTGCCGCCGGGGCTCAGGTTGCGGCGGATGAATTCCGCATCAAGCTGAGAAAGCGCCTGCATGCGCTTCTCCTCGGGCAGTGCAAGCACCTCCTTCGCCTTTTGCTGCGCAAAGCGCAGGCCTTCCGGCCCGCCGCGGTGCAGCAGGTTTGTATCCGTAAGCACAGCTATGATGTGCGGGAGCGTCAACGCCAAAGCGTCGTTTTCGGATTTTCCCTCCCGCAAAAACGCCTGATAAATCCGCATGGCCTCCCGCGCCGCCGGGAACCCTTCCGCCGCCTCGCCGCGTGCGCCGCGCGCCGCATGCCGGGCGTAGACGCGCTCGCCGTTGGTTGCGGGCTGTGCCTTGGCGCGCGCAAGCTCCGCTGCCACATCGCTTTGTGCAAGCGCCGCCGCATGAAGAACTGCGTCGCCGCCTCGGCGCAGCGCAAGCGCCGCGCCCGCAAGCAGAAGCCCCATGGAAAAGATCGCTCCCTTATGCGTATTCACACCACCGGTCGCCGCATACATCGCATGCTCCGCAGCAAGCCCTTCCGCACGCAGGGACGCCATCAGCGCACAGGGCTCCGCTTCATGCTGCATAAGCGCAAGCGACGCCATGCGTGCAAAGTGCGGTTTAAGCGCCGCTGCGCTTTTGCGGAACAGCGCAAGATCCATATCCCGGTGCGCACCATTGTTGTTCCTGTCCACCAAGCCCGGCTTTGGCGTAGCCTCCACCTCCAAAAGGAGCGCATTCTGCGCAAAAGAAGCAAAGCGTTCGGCCGCGAACGCCGAAAGGAGCGCATCCGTGCTTTTCACGATTTCCGCAAGGCCGTGCGCCCGGCTGCGCGCGCAGGCCGTGACGGGGCCGCCGCATACGATGCAGCGCCGCTCCGCGCCCCGGGAGAGCTTCTCTCCGCCCGTGCCGATCACATCGATGTCAAATAACCGGGCGAGCGCATCCGCTTCCTCAATGGCAACCGTTCTGCGCTTGGTCTCCCCTGCGCCTTCATCGAATACGAAAAATGCCTCGCAGCCCGTGTTCTCCCGCCAAATCTCCCGGAATAACGCGGGCGGCATAGCGGCCTCAATGCGGTGCATGCCCTCAAGGAACGCAAGCTCGATGAGCGGCGTTCGCTTCACTTCCCCCGCAATGTTCATGGTAAAGCAAACAACGGGCCGCGCGAATTGCTCCGTCAACGCCCGCTGCTTTTCTGCCCGGCGTTCGCGCGCCGAAAGCATCTCATCCAATGTGATCTTTGATATATTCATACGTTGCGTCCGGGACGAGCTTCCGGATGCCCGCAAGGTCGCCCTGCTCCATCAGCGCGCGCACCTTGCTTGCGGAAATGCCGTCCTTGCGTTCAATTTCGATCAGCTCAATGCCGCAAGCCGGCAAAAGCTGCTTCATGCGTTCGTTGTAGGCGCGCGTCACAGGGCAGAACGGCTCGGTGCCGACAAAGCGCCGCGTAATGCAGAGCGCGGGCGCAATGCGCTCTGTAAAAATGGCAATGTCAAGGTCTGTCTGCACATGTTCAGTCGACGCGCGATCCTTGATGAAATACGTTGGGAACGTAGCACGCGAAACGAGATAATCCCGGCTTTCGGTGACGATCACGTTTTGAATATCCGCTGTACCGCGGCGGACAAGCTCAAAACGCACCTTGGCGGGAAATGCGGAAGCATCCTCGCTCACAACGAAGAGATACAGCAGATCACAGGCTGCAGCCGCCGTTTCTACCAGATAGCGGTGCCCGTTGGTGAACGGGTTGCAGTTCATCACGCAGGCGCCAACCGTCTTTGCATCCTTCTTCCGCGGGATAGCGGCAAGGAACTTCCCAATGCCGTCCTTCCGGTCCTCCATCATTAGGACACTCTCCGTGTGCGCGACAGGATAAAACCCAAGCGAGCGGAACATGCGCTCATTTTCCGGCTTCGTGTAAAGGAACAGGTGTCCAATCCCCTCCCGCCAAGCATAGCTTACAAGCTCGCTGACAACCGTGGCGGCAGCGCCCGTGCCTTCAGCCGCAGGGGAAACTGCGATATACTTCAGCACGCACCCTTCAAGCGAGCCTGTGGCAACGATCGTGCCGTCATCTTCCCGCAAGGCAACATAAAAATCGGCGGCTCCTTCCATCGTGAGGCCGCGTTGCGCCAAAAATGCCTGAATTTCCAAGAGGCGCGCCCCGGAAAGAGGCGCGCCTGTTTCGATGTTATACATTATTCTTCATCAATTTGGTGGATCACGTCAATGACGGTGTTATCGCGGTACATCACAACGCCGACGATGCGATTCTTATACTTGATGGGTTCGGGCTTGCCGACGATGCGATCGCAGCGGTCGCGCAGCGCTTCGATGGTGGTCACAGGCAGGCCGGCTTCTTCGAGCAGCGCCTTGATCTCCGGGCGGTTCGGGTTCACTGCAAGGCCCTGGTCGGTTACGACCACGTCCACAACGCTGCCGGGGGTTACAACCGTATTCACCTTATCCACAATGGTGGGGATGCGGCCGCGCGTAAGCGGAGCAACCACAACGGAAAGGCTTGCGCCCGCTGCGGTATCCGGATGGCCGCCGATCGCGCCGCGG
Source organism: Christensenella sp. UBA1685 (assembly GCA_002320595.1). Classification (GTDB taxonomy): domain Bacteria; phylum Bacillota; class Clostridia; order Christensenellales; family CAG-138; genus UBA1685. The sequence continues at coordinate 36,990 of DCKB01000025.1, read as the reverse complement.
ATCACGCCGTCGGAACCGGTCATGACATTCACGTTGAAGTCCGTGTCAATCTCAAGCGCGGAGAGGATTACAAAGTCAAGCTCGTTGACCGCAGCGCCGCGGTTGAGGTAGCTCGCATAAACGGAAGCGTCGATCTGCTGATGGAAGCGGTTGTTCTTAAGAGAATTCGCCGCGATCAGGTCGAAGGACTGCACGTCGAGGATCTTGTCCACAAGGCCTTCCTCATGCATTTCAACAATCTGCCCTGTGATGCCGCCGAGTGCAAAACGCGCATGGATGTTCTTTTCGATCATCTTCTCGCGGAGATAGCGCGCCGTTGCAAGGCTTGCGCCGCCGGAGCCCATCTGCATGGAGAAGCCGTCGTAGAAATAGCCGCTCGCTTCAATGACCTCCGCTGCGGTCTTTGCGATAAGCAGCTCCTTCGGGTTCTTGGTAAAGCGCGTTGCGCCGCTCATGATGCCCTTGGGGTCGCCGATGGAATCCACCTTCACCACATAATCCACGTTGGATTCTGGAATGCCGTAGGGCGTGTTCGGGAAGCGCACGATGTGGTCGGTGATGATAACGCATTTATCCGCATGGAGCGCATCCAGCTTTGCATAGCCGAGGGAACCGCAGCAGGTAGCGTTCTCTTCATCGCGGTTGTAGCCGTTGGCGTTGCCGTACGGATCGCAGGAAGGCGCGCCGAGGAACGCGACGTCGATGTGCAGTTCGCCGGATTCAATCGCCGCTGCGCGTCCGCCGTGGGAACGGAACACGATCGGGAAATCCATAAGGCCGCGGGAAACTTCCTCTGCAAGCTTGCCGCGAAGGCCGCTCGTTTCGATGTGGGTGATAACGCCGTTCTTGATGTGCTCAATGAGCGGAGCATGGATGTCCGTCAAAGAGCTTGCGGCAAGGGTCAGGTTTTTGATGCCCATTTTGGCGATTTCATCCACAACCATGTTCACAACGTAATCTCCGTTGCGGAAGTGGTGGTGGAAAGAAATCGTCATGCCGTCCCGAAGGCCGGTCAGACGGATTGCTTCTGCAAGGGATGGAACAACCTTGTTCTTCGCGCTCATGCGCTCGTTGAAGGTTTCCTTCGGCTTCGCGGGCGTGCCGGCAAAGCTGCCGTGCTGCGCGGTAATTTCATTGATGTGCGGGATTTTCTTGATATCGATGCTCTTCATGGCGTTAAACCTCCTCTACAGGCGTGACGCTTGCCGCTTCGGCAAGGTCAAGGAGATACCGTGCGCGCGTCACGATGGGCTTATCGATCATCTTGCCGTTGAGGCTGATGACGCCGCTGCCGCGACGCTCGGCCTCTTCCGCCGCCTCAATGACGGCGCGGGCCTTGGTGAGATCCTTTTTGCTCGGCATGAATACCTGATGAAGCGGCGGAATCTGGCGCGGGTTGATGACGCTCTTGCCGTCAAACCCAAGCTGGCGGATAAGGCGGGCTTCCTTGACGAAGCCTTCCTCGTTGTTGACGTCGCTGTACACGGTGTCGATCGCGTCAATGCCGGCTGCGCGCGCTGCGTTGAGGATCATGCAGCGTGCAAAGAACAGCTCGGTGCCGTCGCTGCGAACGGTTTTGAGGTCCGTCACATAGTCCTCCGCGCCAAGGGCAATGCCGATGAGGCGCTTGGAGGAAAGAGCGATTTCCATCGCATTGAGCACGCCGCGGCCGCTTTCAATCGCAGCCATCATGCCCGTGGTGCCCACAGGGATGCCCGCTTCGCGCTCGATGCGTTCAATTTCGCGTTCACAGTCAATCACATCCTGCGCGCACTCGGTTTTGGGCAGGCGGATGACATCGGGCTTCGCGCGAACAATCGCCTCAAGGTCCTGAATTCCCAGGCCGGAAGAAAGGTCGTTGATGCGCACAACAAGTTCCTTGTTGCCGTATTTCAAGTTGGAAAGAGCATTATAAACGAGGAAGCGCGCCGCATCCTTTTCATTGATGGAAACGGAGTCCTCCAGATCGAACATGATGGAATCCGAGCCGTAGATGTGCGCGTCGCGGATCATGCCGGGGTTGTTGCCCGGGACAAACAGCATGCTGCGTCTTAAGCGTTTCATTGCTTTGTCCTCCAGGTATAATCCTCGCACTGTGCCGCACGGTAAGCAGCTGCCTTCACGCGCGCGGCAACGGTGCAGTCAAGCGCACCCTTGTCCACAGCGTTCACAACGGCATTTTCTACGCCAAGCTCCGCAAGTGTTTCGCGGATGACCTTCTCAATCTGCTTTCCGAATTGCTGCATCACAGCGCTCGTAAGCGTTAACTCGATTCCCTTTTGCTCTGCGGGCTCGATGCGGACGATGATGTCGCTGGACTCCATCGTGCCTGCAACGCCTTTGGTCACGATTTGCATGTTCTGGTTCCTCCGATTCTTTATAGTATGGGGAATTCTTACTCCCATCTTCTGCTCCTTAATTTACTCCTTTCCCCTGCCGTTTTCAAGCCTTTTTCCTTCGCATCCGAAGATATACCCTCATGCAAGGAAGCAGGTATGCATGTATACCGTATTGCTCTTCTCATGTTTTTCCCACAGCACCGCCGCGTTTTACATATCTCCGGTTGCTGCATGCGCATCTAATATACGATATATTTTGAAAATACATTTAAAGTTACGTAAAATATATGATACTATTAAATACAATAAATGGTTTTGATTCAATTAGGAATGAAACAGAACCGAATGCAACTTATGAGAAGGTAAGAGCATGATTAACGAACTGTTGGAAATGTCATTGACGGCACTGAATGACGATGAAATGTTGGAAGCCGAAGCGATCGGCAATCTGCTTGCGACATGCGGTATCACAAGTGGAACTGGAAGGTGCGGAGCTGGCGTAGCTTAATGGTGCATGGCGGCGGCAATGAATTTGTTGCCGCCGTTTTTTGGAGTATTTCATAAACAAGTGAGCACAAACCCATGAAAAATCTGTCCAGATATTTTTTTAAAAACAAGCGTGACTTTTTGATGACGATCCTGGGGGATGTTTTGCTTGCACTTTCCATGGTCGCATGGTCATTCTTCATGAAGAACCTTGCCGAGGCGGCTGAGCAAACAGATTTTTCTGCAATTTTGCGCCTTGCATGCTTTGGTTTGGCATTTTTACTGTTTCACTTTCTCTCTTTTCATTTGATGCACTTTTTCCGCAGAAGATTCCTCCGAGCCGTGAATCAGCAGCTTCGCACGGATATATTCGGCGCGATTGTGCGCAAAAACATTAGTGCGTTTAACTCTACGAATAGCGCCCGGTATATTTCTATCCTCAACAACGATCTGGCAGTAATTGAAAATGACTACTTTGCGAATGTTCCGGGCATGTTGGAACAGGGCATTTTGGTGATTATAGCTTCCGCTACGCTTATCCTGTTCCATCCATTAATCGCGCTCATCGTGATCGCACTTTCGCTGATTCAACTGCTTGTTCCAAAATTTCTCGGAGATAAGCTCAGTAAAAAAAATGAAACGCTGATGCAGGAGTTGGAGCGGTATAACGCAAAGATCAAAGATCTTTTCACTGGGTTTGAAGTCATCAAAAGTTTTCGGGCAGAGCAGGAAACGCAGGCATTGCATGCTGCTGTGGCAGATGAGGTGGAGCAGGCGCGCTATGCATATCGAAGGCTTTCCGCAAAAGCATATGCCAACCAGAGCATATTGGTCTATCTGGCCTCCATTCTACAGCTCAGTTTCTCGGCTTATCTTGCGGTCAAAGGCGAAATTACACTTGGAGTGCTACTCGGCTCGATGCAGATGTCAAATTATGTTCTGAACCCTGTTGAACAATTATCAAACGCATATCTTTCGTATAAATCATCCAGGGATATCCGTGGAAAGGTAGAGAGACTCCTTGCAGAAAAAGCAGATGACAGGCTTCAGTGTACGGATTGCGGCACATTGGAACAGGCAACGCCGGTCGTGCTCAAGGATGTCTTCTTTTCCTATAATGGGGCAGATGATGTACTCAAAGGGATTAACTATACATTTGAAGCGGGCAAAAAATATGCCATAGTCGGGGCAAGCGGTTCCGGAAAATCAACGCTGCTGAAACTACTGATGAATTATTATAATTCATATGCAGGCGAAATTAATTTTGGCGGGCAACCGCTCCGGGAAATCGACGAGGGGCGCTTTTATCAAACCGTTGCGACAATTCACCAAAGTGTTATCCTGTTTGACGACAGTATTAAAAACAACATTTCGATGTTCCAGGAATATTCCGATGCCGCAATCAGCGACGCGGCAGAACGTGCCGGCTTGAAAGAGTTTATCGCGCGGCAGGAGTATGGGATGGAAACGCGGATTCGGGAAAGCGGGAATAACCTTTCCGGTGGGGAAAAACAAAGGATTGCTATTGCGCGCGCATTGCTGCGCAATGCGCGCGTGCTGTTGGTGGACGAGGCGACTTCCAACCTCGACAATGAGCTTGCATTGCAAATTGAAGATTTGCTCCTTAGACAAACAGAACTTACTGCGATCATCATTACGCATCGCATGACACAGACGCAGATGCGGAAGTTTGACGCTATTCTTGCGCTCAAGGACGGTCGTATAGAGGAAAGCGGCTCCTTTGATGCGCTGATGGAACAACGCGGATATTTTTATGGCCTGTTCTTGATTGGAAAGTAATAGTAGTAATGAAAAAACTTTAGCCAAAGCAATTTAAACGGCCGGAACCACGCCGGAAACCATGGAATCGCTTTTGCGCGAGATTGACCTGAAGGGCATTCTGAACGCGTTTCTTGCGCCGGAATTTGGGGAATGAAATTCCACCGAATTCCCCTCTTGACACCACTCGCCGGATGTGATACCATACCAAAGATTTAATGTGAAAAAAGGAGGGGAACAACATGCGGCGGCGAATTGGAACCATGGCGCGGCGCAATTGTTTTCCGGGCGGAACGTTCCGCCTTTCCCATCCTTCCATATTTGTTTTGAAATCTTCCCTTTGATTGAGGGAAGATTTTTTATTGAACAAATTTTGCTCTGCATTCAAGAAAGGAGATTCGTATGCTGAAAGGGAAAAGCATTCTGGAACCCATGGACATGACCACTGCCGAACTGGAGGAAATCTTTGATCTTGCGGATGAAATCATCGCCAATCCTCCGCGGTTCGCCCATGCCTGCGATGGCAAGCTGCTCGCAACGCTGTTTTACGAACCCAGCACCCGCACGCGCTTCAGCTTTGAGGCGGCCATGCTGCGCCTGGGCGGCCAGGTGATCGGCTTCTCGGAACCCAACTCCAGTTCCGTGGCCAAGGGCGAGAGCATTGCGGACACCATCCGCACCATCGCCTGCTATGCGGATATCGCCGTCATGCGCCACCCCAAGGAGGGCGCGCCCCGCATCGCCGCCAACAGCACGGACATGCCCGTCATCAACGCGGGCGACGGCGGCCATCAGCACCCGACGCAGACGCTTACAGACCTTCTTACCATAAGACGGCGCAAGGGCGGGTTTGAAAACCTGACCGTCGGCCTTTGCGGCGACCTCAAGTTCGGGCGCACCGTGCATTCGCTCATCAAGGCGCTTTCCCGCTATGCGGGGGTGAACTTCGTGCTCATTTCGCCGGAGGAGCTGCGCGTTCCGGATTATGTGCGCCGCGGCGTGCTGGAGGCGAACAACGTGCCCTACCGCGAGGTGAAAAAGATGCAGGACGTGCTGCCGGAGCTGGATGTGCTTTACATGACCCGCGTGCAGCGCGAGCGCTTTTTCAATGAGGACGATTACATCCGCCTGAAGGATCGCTACATCCTTGACGCGGAGAAGATGCAGCTTGCCAATGCGGACATGATGGTGCTCCACCCGCTGCCCCGCGTGAACGAGATTGCGGTGGAAGTGGACAGCGACCCGCGCGCGCTTTACTTTGAGCAGGCGAAAAACGGCATGTTCGTGCGCATGGCGCTCATCATGAAGCTGCTCGGCATCGAAGTACAGTAAAAAGGGAGGAAACAGCAATGATCGTAAACAGCATCGAACGCGGCATCGTTATTGACCACATCACCGCAGGCACCGGAAACCGCATCCTGGATTATCTTAAAATCGACACCAAGAAGAACACCGTGGCTTTCATTATGAATGCTACGAGCAAAAAGCACGGCCGCAAGGATCTCATCAAGATCGAAAACGTGACGGACGTTGACCTGACCGTGCTTGGCCTTCTCGACCCGAACGCAACGGTGAACATTATCGAAAACGGGAAGATCGTTAAAAAGATCAACCTTGCGCTTCCGCAGACGGTCACAAACGTCATCCGGTGCAAAAATCCCCGCTGCGTAACGAGCGTGGAGCGCAACGCCCCCCACATTTTCCACCTGATGAACGCACAAACGCGGGAATACCGCTGCGAATACTGCGACGAGATCGTCAGCATGAAAAATGAGTAAAGCGGTTTGCATCGCGCGCGGCCGCATCGTGGATCCGACGCTTGGCCTGGACGCCGTGGGCGAGCTGTATCTTTCACAAGGGCGCGTTGCGGCCATCCGTGCCGAAGGCTATGCCGTGGGCGAACTCCCGGCGGGCGAAAGCGACCGCATCGAGGCGCCGGGCGCGCTCGTGCTCCCCGGGCTGATTGACCTGCATGTGCACTTCCGCGACCCGGGTCTTACATACAAAGAGGACATGGAGAGCGGATGCGCCGCTGCCGCGGCAGGCGGGTTTACGACCGTCTGCATGATGCCGAACACGAAGCCCGTGCTTGACACGGCGGAAGCGGTCGCGGCGCTCTGCGCCCGCGCAGAGGGCATAAACGCCCTGCCCATCGGCGCCATTACCATGGGGCAGCAGGGGCGCGCGCTTACGGATGCGGCTGCGCTCAAACGGGCCGGCGCCTGTGCGCTGAGCGAAGACGGCCGCTCCGTAGCGGATGCTTCTGTGATGCTTGAGGCCATGCGCGCTGCGGCGGAAGCGGGGCTTCCCATCTTCGACCACACGGAGGATGACGCGCTCCCCGGCACGGCGGCGGGCGAAGCCTGCATGGCCGCGCGGGATCTCGTCCTTGCGCGGGAAAGCGGCGCGGCGCTGCACCTTTGCCACATCAGCGCAAAACTGAGCCTCGATTGCATCCGCGCTGCAAAGGCGGCAGGCTATTCCGTTACCGCGGAGACCGCCCCGCACTACTTTACCTTTGACGAAACATGCGCTGCGGACGGAAATTTCAAGATGAACCCGCCGCTGCGCACGGCGGAGGATGTTGCCGCCGTGATCCGGGCGATACAGGACGGCACGCTCGATGCCATTGCCACCGACCATGCGCCGCACAGCGCGGAAGAAAAACAATGCGGTTATGAAAGGGCGCTCAACGGCGTGATCGGCCTTGAAACCTCCTTCCCCGTAAGCTATACTGGCCTTGTACGGGCGGGGCACATCCCGCTTTCGCGCCTCGTTGCGCTTATGAGCGCAAACCCCGCGCGCATCCTTGGCGACCCCAAACGCGGCACGCTTGCGGTGGGCGCATATGCGGATGTAGCGGTGTTCGATGTGGAGCGCCCGTACCGCATCGATCCCGAATCCTTCCGCTCCAAGGGGCGCAGCACGCCGTTTGCGGGCATGGAGGTCTGCGGGAAAACGCTCCTGACCGTCGCGGGCGGGCGGATCGTTTACCGGAACATGGAATGAGGAAAGGAAACACGCATGATTGACGCATTGCTTTCGCGCATCGACGCGCTCAACAACCCGACCGTGGTGGGGCTTGATCCCACGCTGGAGATGATCCCATCGTATTTGCGGGAGGAGAAATTCGCGCAGTATGGCAAAACGCCCGAGGCTGTAGCGGAGATGTTCCTTGCGTTCAACCGGGCGATCCTTGCGGCTGTGCAGGGGATTGTGCCCGCCGTGAAGCCGCAGATTGCCTTTTATGAGCGTTACGGCCTCGCAGGGCTTTCCGCCTATGAAAAAACGGCCGCACTTGCAAAGGAGATGGGCTTTGTCGTCATCGGCGACATCAAGCGCGGAGACATCGGCTCCACCGCCGCGGCCTATGCCGCGCACATCGGCGGCACCGAGATCGCCGGGGAAAGGTTCGACCTTTGGCATGAGGATTTCGTCACCGTGAACCCGTATCTCGGCATAGACGGCATACAGCCTTTCATCGATGCGTGCAACAAAGAAAACAAAGGAATTTTCGTGCTCGTGAAAACGAGCAATCCCTCAAGCAGCCAGCTTCAGGATATCGTTGTGGATGGGAAACCCGTTTACCTGCATGTGGCCGCGCTTGTGGACGAATGGGGCAGGGCTGCAATGGGCGCTTCCGGTTACAGCCGCGTGTGCGCCGTGGTCGGCGCGCCGCACCGGGCGGAGGGCGCGCGCGTGCGCGCGGCTCTGCCGCACACGTTCTTCCTCGTGCCGGGCTATGGCGCGCAGGGCGGCACGGCGGAGGACATCCGCGGCTTCTTCGACAAGGACGGCCGGGGCTGCATCGTGAATTCTTCCCGCGGGATCATCGCGGCATATAAGAAAAACGAAAAATACGGCGAGCGCGGTTTTGCGGATGCTGCGCGGGATGCGGCGCTTGCCATGAAAAAGGACATCATGGGATGAAGCGGGTCATAGCAGCGCAGGTCGAAGGAAACGCGCGCATCGCGCCGGATATTTATCAACTTACCCTGTCCCTGCCGGATGCGGAGGAACCCGCACGGCCCGGGCAGTTCGTGAACGTGTACCCTGCGGATGGCGCACACCTTCTGCCGCGCCCGATCAGCGTTTGCCGGCAGCAGGGCAGCCTGCTGACCCTCGTATACCGCGCTGTGGGCGATGGCACGCGGCGCATGGCTGTGCTGCGCCCGGGCGAAACGCTCCGCGTATCGAGCCCGCTTGGCAATGGCTATGCCCTGCCGGAGCATGGGCATGTGCTGCTTGTGGGGGGCGGCGTGGGCGTGCCCCCGCTGCTTCAGACGGCGCATGCGGCAAAGGCGAAGGGGCTTTCCGTAACGGTTGCCCTGGGATACAGGGACGCGCTGTTCCTGAAAGATGAATTTGCAGCCGCCTCCGATGCGCTCTTCATCGCTACGGAGGATGGCAGCGCGGGGTTCCATGGAAATGTGGTGCAGCTTCTTGCGCGGGAAGCGCTTTCGGAGGAAACCGCGGTGCTTGCCTGCGGGCCCAAACCGATGCTGCGCGCGCTTGCGGCGCTTTGTGCGGAGCGGAAACTGCCGCTTCAGGTTTCTTTGGAAGAACGCATGGGATGCGGCTACGGCGCATGCGTGGGCTGTGTCTGCAAGCTCAGGCAAAACGGAGCGGTGGTGCAAAAGCGCGTCTGTAAGGACGGGCCTGTATTTGATGGAAGCGAGGTGATCTTTGAATGAACGAACCCGATCTTCACATCTCGTTTGCAGGGCTTTCGCTGAAAAACCCGGTCATGACCGCAAGCGGCACGTTTGCGGCGCGCGAAAGCGGTGCGTTCTATGATATTTCGCGCCTTGGCGCGGTCATCACAAAAGGGGTCGCGGCGGAAGCCTGGGCCGGCAACCCGACGCCGCGCATCGCGGAAACCTATGGCGGCATGCTCAACGCCGTCGGCCTGCAAAACCCGGGCGCTGCGGCATATATCGAAAACGAGCTGTCTTACCTTGCAAACTTCGATGTGCCGGTGATCGCAAACCTGGCCGGACACAGCGTGGAAGAATATGTCGCCGTGACGGAACTGCTCAATGAAACCAACGTTGCGATGTACGAACTCAATATCTCCTGCCCAAATGTAAAGGAGGGCGGCATCGGCTTCGGCACGGATCCGCGCATGGCTGCGCGGGTGACGGAGGCCGTGAAGCGCGCCGCGAAAAAACCCGTGATGGTGAAGCTAACCCCGAACGTGACGGACATCACGGCCATCGCGCGGGCGGTGGAGGACGCGGGTGCGGATGCGCTTTCGCTCATCAACACCCTGCTCGGCATGCGCATCGATTTGAAAACAAAGCGTCCATTGCTTGCAAACGGCACGGGAGGGCTTTCCGGCCCCACCGTGAAGCCTGTGGCCATCCGCATGGTGTATCAGGTGCGCCGCGCGGTGAAGCTGCCTATCCTCGGCCTTGGCGGGATCATGACGGGCGAGGATGCGGCAGAATTTCTGCTCGCGGGTGCGGACGCGGTAGCCGTTGGCACGGCGGCGCTCATAAACCCGACCGCGCCGGTGGATGTGCTCGAAGGGCTTGCCGCCTTTATGCGGCGGGAAGGCTATGAAAACATTGCGGCGCTCAAGGCTGCGTTTCAAGGGGAATAAAGGGGGATTCATATGAGCTACAAAGCGGAATTTATCGCATTTATGGCGCGCGCAGGCGTGCTGACCTTCGGTGATTTTACAACAAAGAGCGGCCGCAAAACGCCGTACTTCATCAACACGGGCAACTATAAGACCGGCGCGCAGATCGCGCGGCTCGGCGAATTTTACGCTGCCTGCATCGCGACGCACACGGAATCCGGCGAACTGCCTTCGGAGGTTGCGGCGCTGTTCGGCCCGGCGTATAAGGGCATTCCGCTCGCGGTTTCCACTGCGGCGGCGCTCGCCCGCATGGGGCGGGACGTAAACTACTGCTTTAACCGCAAGGAAGCGAAGGATCACGGCGAGGGCGGCTCCATGGTGGGCTATAAGCCCAAGGACGGCGACAAGCTCCTCATCATTGAGGACGTCATCACCGCCGGCACGGCCGTGCGCGAAACGCTGCCGGTTTTGCACGCAGCGGCCAGGGTGGAGGTTCCGGGGCTCATCATCTCGGTGGACCGCATGGAACGCGGACAGGGCGAACTGACCGCAATCGAGGAGATCGAGCGGGACTTCGGCATCCGCACCTTCCCGCTTGTGACCGTGCGGGATATCCTTGAAACGCTTTACAACAAGGAGATCGATGGCCGCATCCTCATCGACGGCACGATGCGCGCACGCATGGAAGCATATATGGAAACATACTGCGTCAGCCGGTAAGAAAAACAGAATGCAGCGGGCGGGAGAACTCCCGCCTTTTATCGTTTTTTTCGATAAAAATTCCGTGTAAAACGTAAAAATGATGTGAAACTGCGTTGCAATCCCGCCGGGGATTTGAGACAATAACCTTGCGCGACAGGCGGATTGCCGCCGGCACATAAAAAGGAGAAAACGATGGAAGCGAAGGACATTAAGCTGACAAAGCTTGCAAAATGCGCCGGATGCGGCGCAAAGGTCGGTGCGGGCGTGCTTGCAAAGCTGCTGGAAGGGATTCGGGTACACCATGATCCAAACCTGCTCGTCGGGTTCGACAAGAGCGACGATGCTTCGGTTTATAAAATCAGCGACGAGCTCGCGTTGGTGCAGACGGTGGACTTCTTTCCGCCGATTGCGGACGATCCGTACCTGTTCGGCCAGATTGCGGCTACGAACGCTCTTTCCGACGTATACGCCATGGGCGGCGAACCGAAACTTTGCCTGAACATTATGGCGATCCCGGAATCCATGCCCATGGAAGCGGTGCATGCGCTGCTGCGCGGCGGGTACGACAAGGTTTACGAAGCGGGCGCGCTCATCACGGGCGGCCACAGCATTCACGATGACGAGCCGAAATACGGCCTTGCGGTGACGGGCTTCGTGCACCCGGACAAAATTTTAACCAACTCCGGCGCGAAGCCGGGCGACGTGTTGCTGCTCACAAAACCCATCGGCATCGGCGTGCTTTCCACAGCAAAGAAAGTGGACATGCTTTCCGAGGAAAACGAAGCGCTGATGTACCGCATGATGACTACGCTCAACAAGGCCGCACGGGATGCGATGGTGAAATACGACGTACATGCCTGCACGGACGTGACGGGCTTCGGCCTGCTCGGCCATGCATATGAAATGGCAACGGGGAGCGATACGACGATCACCCTTCATGTGGATGCGATCGACCTTATCCCGGAAGCGCTCGAGCTTGCGCGCATGGGCTTTTTGCCGGCGGGCATGTACCGCAACCGCACGTTTGCGGAGATGGGCGTGGATGCGGGGGATGTGGAGCTTGCCAAGCAGGATCTGTTATACGATCCGCAGACGGCGGGCGGCCTTATGATCGCCGTGGCGGAGCAGGACGCGGACGCATTGTATGCGGAGCTGCAAAAAACCGTCCCAAGCGCGCAGCGCATCGGAACGGTTGCAAGCTATGAAGGCGGGAAGCGGATTATCCTTCGCTGATGGCGCGAATGGCGGCAAGCGCGGCGTCCACATCGGCCTCGGTGCTTGCAAAGCCCAGCGAAAAGCGCACGGTGCCCGCCGGAAACGTGCCGAGCGTTTTGTGCGCGGAGGGCGCGCAGTGAAGCCCGCAGCGCGTAAGGATGCCGAATTCGCTTTCCAGGCGGAAGGCTGCTTCGGCATTGTCAGCGTTTAAAAAATCCACCGAGATCACACCCACGCGGCGGGAAAGCTCCCGCGTGCCGCAAAGGCGCACGTTGGAAAGGCCCGAAAGCCCATTGAGAAAACGGGCGCAAAGCTGCATTTCATGCGCCCGAAGCGCGTCGATTCCCGTTTCTTCAAGGAAGCGGAGCGCTTCTTCCAAACCGTAAATGCCGGGCAGGTTTGGCGTGCCGGATTCAAAACGGTCCGGCAGGTAATCCGGCAGGTATTCGCTGTCTGAAGCGCTGCCGGTGCCTCCGGCGAGAAGCGGTGTGAGCGCATGGGCAAAATCATCCCGGAGCAGGAGCACGCCAATGCCGGAAGGCCCAAGCAGCCCCTTGTGTCCCGGCGCGCAAAGCGCGCTCAGGCTCAGCGCCTGAAAATCGATCGGAATGTGGCCGGCAGTCTGCGCTGCGTCAAGCGCAAAGGCAATGCCATGCTGTGCGCAGATGGCGCCCACGGCCGCCGCATCCTGCACTGTGCCGCATACGTTGGAGCCATGGGCAAGAATGCAGAGCCGCGTGTTGGGGCGAATGAGCGGCAGCATATCCGCAGGGTCAAACTTCCCTTCGGCATCGCAGGGGATGCGGTCAAATTCCACGCCGGAAAGCTGCAAAAGCGGGCGCATTACGGCGTTGTGTTCCATCGCGCTTACAATGCAGTGATCCCCCGGGTGCAGAAAGCCCTTAAGAATGAAGTTCAACCCGGCGGTTGCGCCGGGGGTCAAAATTACGTGCGTGGGCTTTTCCGGGAAGGAAAACAGCCGTGCGAGGCGTTCCCGGAGGCGCAGCGTCACAAGCCCCGCATCCTGCGCGGCGCCATAAACGGAGCGGTTGATGGTTGCACCGACGGAATCCATGTAGCGTTTCATGCAGACGCTTACGCCTTCGGGTTTTGGGAACGAGGTTGCTGCGTTGTCGAGATAAATCGTTTGCATGGTTCAATGCTCTCCTTTTCCTCACAAGATGAGCATAGCACAGCAGGCCACAAATGTCACATTGATATTTATGATATCGTTAACTTGAAAGGAAGCAAAATATGCTGGAAATCAGTTTGCGGCAATTGGAAACCTTTGCGGCCGCCGCGGAATACGGCAGCTTTACACGTGCGGCGGAACGGCTGCACCTCACACAATCCACCGTAAGCATGCATATCCAGGCGCTGGAGCAAACGTTGGGCGCCCAGCTGATCCTGCGCGGCGCGCGCAAAAAATTTGCGCTGACGGAGGACGGCAGGCGCGTTTATGCGGCGGCAAAGGAGATCCTCGGGCGCTGTGAGGCGCTGCAGGAGATGCGGGAGAACAAAAGCCGGGAAACGATGAGCATCGGCACTTCCACCGTGCCGGCGCAGTCCCTGCTGCCCCGGTTGATGGCCGGCTTCCTGAAACAGCACCCCGGTGCGCGTTATGTGCTGCGGCGCGGCGACAGCGAGGAGGTGCGCACCCTTTTGGAGCAGGGGGAAGCCCGGATCGGCCTGCTTGGGGCAACGCTTGATGCGCGCCGTTTCGTTTGCCATGCGGTTGCGCAGGACAGGCTTGTTTTGATCACGGAAAACAGTGCGCGCTTTCAAAAGCTGCAGCGGGAGGGAGCCGCCGGGTGCGATCTGCTGGGCGAGCCGATGATCGCCCGGGAGGAAAGCTCCGGCACGCAGCGCGCCGTGGAAGAATACTTAAGGCGGCGGAACATTGCCCCGGAAGCGCTTCGGATCGTTGCGCGCATGGATAATCCCGAATCCATCAAGGCGGGCGTTTCACAGGGCATGGGCGTATCCGTAATTTCCAGCCTGGCGATCCGGGAGGAGATCGCTGCGGGCAGGCTGCTTTCGTTTGATCTCACGCCGGATGGCGCGTACCGGGATATCTGCATCGCATGGCGCAGGGATACGGCGCTTACACCGCTGGAACAGCGCTTCGTGCGCTATGTCCGTATGGAAACGCCGAGGTTGGTATAACGGCGCGCAAACGGATGACGCATCCGATTAAGAACTCATATCATTGGTTTTTTCGATGAAAAACGGGCGCGTATTGATAAGCGTAATTCGCTATTTTTCGCCGGATGTCCTATAATTTTGATTGGAAACCGCGCTTGGCGCGGGCCATATCATAAAATCGGAATTATGGGGAGAGACGAAATGAAAAAGGTGAATTGGATCGTAGTGATCGCGGGGGCGGTCGTGGGCATTGCGGCAGTGGTACTGACGCTCCTTGGCAACCCGGCGAACATGGGCTTCTGCATTGCGTGCTTCCTCCGGGACATCGCGGGCGGCGTCGGCATGCACAGCGCCGCAAAGGTGCAGTACATCCGGCCGGAAATCATCGGCCTTGTGCTCGGCGCATTCATCATGGCGCTTGCAAAGGGCGAGTTCCGCGCAAAGGCGGGATCTTCTCCGGCGACGCGCTTTGTGCTCGGCGCATTCGTGATGATTGGGGCGCTTGCATTCCTGGGTTGCCCGCTTCGCATGGTCATCCGTTTGGGCGGCGGCGATTTGAACGCGCTCGTCGGCATGGCGGGCTTTGTAATCGGCATTTTCGTGGGCGTTCAGTTCCTCAAACGCGGCTTTTCGCTTCGGCGCAACTATACGCTTGAGAAGGCGGAAGGCGGCATCCTGCCCGCGCTGATGGTGGGGCTGCTGATCCTCTTTGTGGCTGTGCCGACGCTCTTTAAAGCGAGCGAACAGGGCCCTGGTTCCATGCATGCGCCGGTAATCGCCGCGCTCGCCATCGCGCTTGTGGCAGGCGCGCTCGCGCAGCGTTCCCGCCTCTGCATGGTAGGCGGCATCCGAGACGGCATTATGTTCCAGGACTTCAAACTGCTTTACGGCTTTGTTGCGATCTTCCTTGTGGTGCTGATCGGGAACCTTGCGCTTGGCAAATTCAAGTTCGGCTTTGAACTGCAGCCCATCGCGCACAGCAGCCACCTTTGGAATGCGCTCGGCATGGTGCTTGTGGGCTGGGGCTCGGTGCTTCTCGGCGGCTGCCCGCTGCGCCAGCTGATCCTTGCAGGCGAAGGCAACGGCGACTCTGCAATCACCGTGTTCGGCATGATTGCGGGCGCGGCGTTTGCGCATAACTTCGGCCTTGCGGGCAACCCGGATTCCCTGAACGAAGCGGGTGAACTCGTGGTTGGCGGCATCTCTACTGCGGGCAAGGTTGCGGTGCTCCTCGGCATCGTGGTGCTGGTAGCAATCTCGCTTTTGAACATGCCGAAGAAGGAAAAAGCAGCGGAATAAGAATCGGGCGTTTGGCCGGAAAGGAATGAAACTATGATTGACGCAAGAGGGTTTACCTGCCCCATGCCGGTGGCGATGGTGCAGAAGGAAGTGAAGAAGAACGCGCCCAAAGAGCTTGTGGTGCTGGTGGACGACCGGTGCGCCGTGGAAAACGTGACGCGCTTTGGCACCAGCATGGGCTATCAGGTTTCCGTTGAGCAGGAAGGCGTAGACTTCCGCCTGACGCTGAAGAAATGACGAAGTATATCGCAACGTTCCATACGCATCTTGCGGCGCTCATGACAAGCCGCGCGCTCACGTCATCGGGCGTACGCGCACAGATGGCGCCCGTGCCGCGTGCGCTAAGCTCCTCTTGCGGTACCTGTGTACGCTATGAGGCGGATGCGCCGCAGCTTGCGTCGATGGACGAGGATGTGGAACGGGTGTACCGCATCGGTGCGGATGAGCGTTACGAGCTTCTTTTTGAAAACGAGTGAGCATGCTTCCCCAATCGCGCAATTGCTGTTATAATTGGGACAAAGATACAGCGATCGAGCGAAATGGAGCGTACAACACATGAACAATCAATTGCTGCGTGAAATTCCAAAGGTGGACGACCTTTTGCGGTCGCCCGCCTTGGTTTCTCTTTGTCAGAACGCGCCGAGAAGCGCCGTGGCGGACGCGGTGCGCAGCGTGCTTGCAGAGCTCAGAAGCAGCATGCTTGCGGGAGAAGCGGCAGCGCTGCCGGATGAAGCGGCGCTTGCAGCGCGGGTAGCAGAGTGCGTGAAATGCGCCTGCCGGCCCTCGCTGCGTCGCACCATAAACGGCACAGGCGTGATTTTGCACACGAACCTCGGCCGCGCCTGCCTTGCGGAAGCGGCGGCAGCAGCCGTTGCGGAGGTTGCCCGCGGGTATTCCACGCTGGAATACGACGTTTTAACGGGCGGCCGCGGCGAGCGCTATTCCCATGTGGAGGCTCTCTTGACCTCGCTTACCGGCGCGGAAGCAGCGTTTGTCGTGAACAACAATGCGGCCGCGGTGCTTTTGATCCTTTCCGCGCTTGCAGAGGGCGGCGAGGTTGTCGCTTCGCGCGGGGAACTTGTGGAGATCGGCGGATCCTTCCGCGTGCCGGAGATCATGGAAAGCTGCGGTGCGCGCCTGAGGGAAGTCGGCACGACGAACAAGACGCACCTTTCCGACTATGAACGGGCGATCGGCCCGGATACGCGCGCGCTGATGAAGGTGCACACCAGCAACTTCCGCATCGTTGGGTTCACGGAATCCGTCCCGCGTGCAGAGATGGCGGCGCTCGGCCATGCGCACAACCTTGCGGTGATTGAGGATCTTGGCAGCGGGTCGCTGCTTGACCTTGCGCAATTCGGCATTCAGGGGGAACCCACGGTGCAGGATTCCGTCCGCGCGGGCGTTGATGTAATCTCCTTCTCCGGGGACAAACTGCTCGGCGGGCCGCAGGCGGGCATTATCATTGGAAAGAAACAATATATCGACCGTTTAAAACGCCACCCGCTTACGCGCGCAATGCGCGTGGACAAGCTGACGCTTGCGGCGCTTGAAGCCACGCTGCGCCTTTATGCTTCCGGCACGGCGTTTGAACAGGTGCCAACGCTCGCCATGCTTGCGGCGAAGCCGGAAACGCTTTTTGCGCGTGCTGAAGCGCTCGCCAGGGCGCTTTGCGCGGCGGGCGCGGAAGCGGAACCCGTGTCCGTGGAGGATCAGGTGGGCGGCGGCTCGGTTCCCATGCAAATGCTGCCTTCGTTTGCTGTCTCGGTATCCCCGGCAGCGGGCAGAAGCGTAGAGGCGCTTGAAGCGGCGCTGCGCCTTGGTGAGCCGCCCATCATCGGCCGGATCGACCACGGACGGTATCTGCTGCATGTGCGCACGCTGCGGGAGGCCGATTTTGCGGCGATTGCAAACGCATGGAAGGAGGCGGCGCGGTGAAGCACGTCATCATCGGCACGGCCGGGCATGTTGACCACGGCAAGACCCTGCTCATCAAGGCGCTCACCGGCATCGACACGGACCGCCTTGCGGAGGAAAAAAAGCGCGGCATCACCATTGAACTTGGCTTTGCCCATCTCGATTGGCCGGATGGCACGCAGGCGGGCATTGTGGACGTGCCGGGACACGAGCGCTTCATTAAGAACATGCTCGCCGGTGCGGGCGGGGTAGACCTTGCGATGCTGATCGTTGCGGCGGACGAGGGCTTCATGCCGCAGACGGTAGAGCACCTTAATATCCTGACGCTGCTCGGCATCAGGGATGGCCTCATCGTTATTACAAAAAAGGACATGGTCGATGCCGAGTGGCTTGAGATGGTGCAGGAGGAGGTACGTGAGCGCGCGAAGGGTTCCTTTCTTGAAGGAAAGCCCATTCTGGCCGTTTCGGCTTACACGGGCGATGGCATTGCGGAACTGAAGCAGGCGCTTTATACGCTCGTGCACGCAGCGGCGGAAAAGAGCGTGCGCGTGCCGTTCCGTTTGCCGGTTGACCGCGTATTTTCGGTGGACGGCTTCGGAACGGTTGTGACTGGAACGCTCATCGAGGGCTGCATAAACGAGGGGGATGCGGCGGAGCTTGTGCCGTCCGGTTCCGAAACCCGCATCCGCAACCTACAGGTGCATGGGAGCACGGTGCATACGGCGTATGCCGGACAGCGCGTGGCGGTGAACCTCGCGGGACTGAAAAAGACGGATGTGCAGCGCGGCGATGCGGTGGCACGCCCGGGCAGCGTGCGCATCTCGCGCATGCTGGATGTGAAACTGACAAACCTCCGGGACTCCGGGCGGGTCATCACCAATGACATGCAGGTGCACCTTTACCATGGCGCGGCTGTCATGCTCGCAAAGGTGGTGCTTCTCGACCGGGACGCGCTTGAACCGGGGGAGAGCGCTTACGCGCAGCTGCGCATGGCGGAGCCGATTGCTGCCAAAAACGGCGACCGCTTTGTGATTCGTTTTTATTCACCGCTTGAAACCATAGGCGGCGGCGTCATCCTTGACGACGCCCCCGTACGCCACAAGCGCAATGTGCCTGCCGTGATCGAGGCGCTCCGGATCAAAGAGGGCGGCTCTGCGGGAGATCGCGTGGAGCAAACGCTTGTGGAGCTGAAAACTGCGCTGCCGGTGGCAGCGCAGCTTGCGGCAAAGCTGGGCATGGAAGCGGAGCAGCTCGCAGCGGAACTTGGCGGTTTGCTCGGCGCGGGGAGCATCGTGGAACCGCTGCCGGGGCGCTACATCGCCTCCTCTGCGCTTGAAGAGGTAGCGGCCTCCTGCAAAACGCTTCTTGCGGGCTACCATGCGAAGAACCCTCTGCATGCAGGCATGAAGGCCGCAGAGCTGCGGCAGAAGCTGTTCAGAGCCATGGATCAGACCATTGCGGATGCGCTGCTCAGCGAGCTTTGCCGGGAAGGCGTGATCCGCCGGGCCGGAGAACGTTACGCCCTTGCGGAGTTTGAGGTGCGCTACACAAAGCGCCAGAATGCCATCCGGGATAAGCTGCTCAAGTATTATCGCGGCGCCGGGATCGAACCCATTACCGTTGAGGAGGTTGCGGCCTCCTTCCCGAAGAACGAGCGGGCCGACTTCAAGCAGGTGATGGACAGCGTCCTTTCCGCCGGCGAGCTTGTAATGCTTTCACCGGAGATCTGCTATCATAAAGAAGCCTATGCCCGTACGTGCGGGGCGGCAAAGGCGCATTTTGCGGAAAACGAGACGATTACCCTTGCGCAGATGCGCGACAGCCTTGGCACTTCCCGCAAATATGCTTTGGCGATTCTTGAATATTTTGACAAAACAGGCATTACGAAAAAAGAAGGGGATTTCCGGCGGCTTAACCGCGGATTCCCACCGGCACAGGCATAATGTGCGTTTTTCGCTTGCCTTATGGGAACGGGGCATGCTATAATGCTTACGCATTTGGGAGCAGATGGGTGCTGGTGTGCCCCACGGTCTTCAAAACCGTTGCAGGTGGTGAAGAGCTGCCCAGGTGGGTTCGATTCCCACATGTTCCCGCCATGGATCCCCACTGCAGACGCGATGGGGATTTTTAATTATGACAGGGAAAATGCAGGCCGCACCAATGCGCCGGGTACTTGAAAAGCTGCCCACAGGGTGGTATCATAACGGCAAATAAGCCGGAAACGGCAAAACAAAAAAAGGAGCAACGCTTTTTGAAAAAGTACGTTAAGCAGGAGATTGTGCGCTGACCGGGAGGAAGGCGTAAAATTTCCGCATTCCTCCCAAAAGGAAAGCCAAATTTGCCTTTAGGAGGAAAGACCCCGTGAACCGTGAGAACAAACGGAAACAATACGAGAAAAACTATTACAAAACCCATGCCTGTGAGGACAGCTTCACCTGTAAAGTCTGCGGCCGCCCCGTGGTTTCCGCAGGCGCGGGGAGCGCGCACAGAAACCATTGCCCCAACTGCCTTTCGAGCCTGCATGTTGATGTGGAACCGGGCGACCGCGCTTGGGATTGCGGCGGCATCATGGAACCCGTGGCGGTATGGGTACGCAAGGGCGGCGAATGGGCAATTGTTCATCGCTGCCGCCGCTGCGGCGCGCTGTCATCCAACCGCGTTGCGGCGGACGACAATCCGATGAAACTGATGAGCATCGCTATGAAGCCGCTGTGCGAGCCGCCGTTCCCGTTGGAGCGCATTGAGGAGATGACTGCGCTGATGGGCGGGGCGGGAGAACTGCCGAATCTGAAATGAACAAATGCATGCGGAGCGCCCAAGAACCGGGCGCTCCGCATGTGCATATGCAAAGAAGCGGGGCATTCGGGATCCGGCGGGCTGGCCAAGGCGCGAAGGAACAAATATATTATTGCATTTTCCGATAATAGAGTGCAAAATGATTGACAAATCATATACAAAACAGCTATAGTAATAGCATGCAGAGCAAGCGCTCTGCGCAAAGAGAATACACCGTTTGGATGACGAATGCAGGAGACCCGCAATAAGCGGGGCCGAAGGAATAAGCGCCGCAGCTCGCCGGCACGGCGCGAACATCTCAGGCAAAAGGACTGCATTCCGACAAAGCTCTGGAAAGCGAAAGCACCGAAGGCGCAACCTGCCCGAAAGGCGGGGAATCTCTCAGGTTTATGTACAGAGTCAGGCATGGGGTTCCTTCTGTTGCCCAATCGCCTGACCCTGTTTTTTGTGCATGGAAAACGGGCCGGATGCAAAAACCAGGGAGAGTTGCCATGAAAAATGCGCGTGATTTTTTGATCGTAACAAACAACCCGCTCCTTGCGCAATGCATGGGGGATTGCTACGAACTCAGCTTTTTTCCAGACTGCTCTTACCGCGAAATTCTTGTAAAGGTGCGGGATTTGGTTTATGCGGGGCATATTCTCTATACGCATCCGCTTTCCGGCAGCGTAAAGCCGAACGAAACGCCGTATAAATCCATCGCGGTCTCCAAAGCGCCGCACACGTTTTCCGCGGAACAGGCCGGGATCATCGCGGAGTGCATCCTTGCGGCCGATAAGTTCCCGCCCCGGACACGGGCGCTCGGCGAGGCGGTGAAGCGGGATTTCCAACTGATCGACTATACCTTGCTTGCAGGCGCATTGGAATTCGACGCTGCAGCGGGCCTTAGTAAGATAAAAAATCATGAATAAAAAGGAGGAGGTGTTCGCTTTGAAATTGGAATTGGGTTTCATTGAGATCAAGGACATACAATTTTCAAACGAATGCAAGGTAGAAAACGGCACGCTTTTCGTTGACGCCGAAGCGGTCAAGACCTTCGTTTATGAGGATGACGACGTGAAGGCATGCGTGAAGTCCGCCAGCTTTGACATCGCACGGCCCGGCGAAAGCGTCCGCATTACCCCGGTGAAGGACGTCATCGAGCCCCGCGTGAAGGTTGAGGGTCCGGGCGGCGAATTCCCCGGCGTCATTGCCAAGGTCGATACCGTCGGCTCCGGCAGAACGCATGTGCTCCGCGGCATGGCAATCGTCACCGCGGGCAAGATCGTGGGCTTCCAGGAGGGCATCATCGACATGACCGGCCCGGGTGCGGAGTATACTCCGTTCTCCAAGCTCTTAAACCTTGTGATGGTGTGCGAACCCGTGGAGGGCGTGCATCAGCATGAGTACGAGCATGCCGTGCGCATTGCGGGCCTTCGCGCTGCTACGTTCGTGGGCGAGCTTGGCCGCAGCGTAACGCCGGACGAGGTCAAGTCCTTCGAGACCTACGGCATCAAGGAAGGCATTGAAAAGTTCCCGGAGCTGCCGCGCGTAGCTTATGTCCACATGCTTCAGAGCCAGGGCCTTCTGCATGACACCTATGTGTACGGCGTGGATGCGAAGCGTTCGCTTACCACCATCCTGTACCCGACGGAGACCATGGACGGCGCGATCATCAGCGGCAACTGCGTTTCCGCCTGCGACAAGAACACGACCTATCACCACCAGAACAACCCCGTGGTGGCGGATCTCTTCGAGCAGCACGGCAAAACGCTCAACTACGTCTGCAACATCATCACCAATGAGAACGTGTATCTCGCGGACAAGCAGCGTTCCTCCGACTGGAGTGCGAAGCTCTGCCGCCTGCTGGACCTTGACGGCGTAATCGTTTCGCAGGAAGGCTTCGGCAACCCGGATACCGACCTCATCATGAACACGAAGAAGATCGAGCAGATGGGCGTAAAAACCACCATTATCACCGACGAGTATGCCGGGCAGGACGGTAAGTCCCAGTCCCTTGCGGATGCCGACCCGCTTGCGGATGCAGTCGTCACCGGCGGCAATGCCAACGAGGTGATCGTGCTCCCGCCGATGGAGAAGGTCATCGGCACGCTTGACTATGTCGATAAGATCGCCGGCGGCCATGCCGGTTCCCTGCGTCCGGACGGTTCCATCGAGGCGGAGCTCCAGGTCATCACCGGCGCTACCAACGAGATGGGCTTCAACCGCCTGAGCGCAAGATAAACGGGAAGGAGAAAGCAGAGAACATGAGTTATCGTGTTGTACATTACATCAACCAGTTCTTCGCCAACATCGGCGGCGAGGAAATGGCGCACGTAGCTCCCGAGCTGCGGGAAGGATTCGTAGGCCCCGGCCTCGCGTTCAACCAGGCTTGGAAGGGCGAAGCGGAGATCGTGGCGACGATCGTTTGCGGCGATTCCCATTTCGCCGAGCATGAAAAAGAGGCAAAGGCACAGATCCTCGCGTGGGTCAAGGAAAAGAAGCCCGACCTGTTCATCGCAGGCCCCGCATTCAATGCCGGCCGCTATGGCTATGCCTGCGCCAACGTTGCGCTTGCCGTGAAGGAAGAACTGGGCATCCCGGTTCTGACCGGCATGTATGAAGAAAACCCCGGCGCAGATCTGAAGGACAAGATCCTGATCGTTCCCACGGCCAACAGCGCTGCCGGCATGCGCAAGGCCGCTCCGGTTATGGCGAAGCTCGCGCTCAAGCTCATGAAGGGGGAAAAGCTCGGCGCTTCCTGTGAGGACGGCTACATGCCCAACGGCGTGCGCGTGAACTTCTTTGAGAAGGAACGCGGCTCCAAGCGCGCGGTCGACATGCTCCTCAAAAAGCTTGCCGACAAGCCGTTCACTACGGAATACCCGATGCCCTCTTTCGACCGCGTTGCGCCCAACCCGGCCGTGAAGGATCTTTCCCATGCGACGGTCGCGCTGTGCACCTCCGGCGGTATCGTGCCCAAGGGCAATCCGGATCACATCGAATCGTCCTCCGCGTCCCATTACGGCGAATACTGCATCAAGGGCGTTGAGAAGCTGACCGCGGAAACCTATGAGACCGCACACGGCGGCTATGACCCCGTGTATGCCAACGACGACCCGAACCGCGTCCTCCCCGTGGATGTGATGCGCGAGTTCGAGCGCGAGGGCAGGATCGGCAAGCTGCACGATTACTTCTACACCACCGTCGGCAACGGCACGTCCGTCGCCAACGCGAAGAAGTTCGCCGCGGAGTATGCGCAAAAGCTCCTGCAGGCCGGCGTAAATGCCGTCATCATGACCTCGACCTGAGGCACCTGCACGCGTTGCGGTGCAACGATGGTGAAAGAAATCGAAAGGGCGGGCATCCCCGTGGTACATATGTGCACGGTTACCCCCATCTCGATGACGGTCGGCGCGAACAGGATCGTCCCGACCATTGCGATCCCGCATCCCCTCGGCAACCCGGCTCTGCCTGCCGAGGAGGAATATGCGCTTCGCAGGAAGCTCGTCTCCCGTGCGCTTGAGGCGCTCACGACTGAAGTCCAGGATCAGACGATCTTCGAACTGTAACACAATCCGCCGCCTGCGGGGTTCCGCAGGCGGCCTACCCCAAAATCCGTTTGGAGCATAGTGAAATGAGCAAGATTTACGATGTGATCATCCTGGGTGCAGGCCCTGCGGGCTTGACTGCCGGCCTGTATGCCGGCCGGTCCCGCCTTTCCACCCTCATCCTTGAAAAAGGGCAGGATGGCGGACAGATCGCCATCACCAATGAAATCGAAAACTATCCCGGACAGCAGCTTGAAGGCGAATCCGGCCCCTCCCTGATCGCCCGCATGACCGCGCAGGCGGAAAAGTTCGGCGTGGAGCGCGCGCGGGATTCCATCAAAAGCGTGGAGCTTACCGGCGAGGTGAAGAAGCTCACGGGCATGAAGGGCGAATACCTTGCAAAGACCGTGATCCTTGCCACCGGCGCGTTCCCGCGCCCCATCGGCTGCAAAAACGAAGGCAAGTTCGTCGGCAAGGGCATTTCCTTCTGCGCCACATGTGACGCAGCGTTTTTTGAAGACCTTGAAGTGTATGTGGTCGGCGGCGGCGATGCGGCCGTTGAGGAGGCAATGTACCTCACGAAGTTCGCCCGCAAGGTGACCATCATTCACCGCCGGGACGAGCTGCGCGCTGCAAAGTCGATTCAGGAGAAGGCGTTTGAAAACCCGAAGCTCCACTTTATGTGGGATACCGTTGTGGACGAGGTGGACGGAGACGAAATTCTTTCCAAGATGGTCGTCAAGAATACCAAGACGGGTGAGCTGACCACCATTGAGGCAGACGAGGATGACGGGCTGTTCGGGCTGTTCGGCTTCATTGGCCTTCTGCCCAACACCAGCCTTTATGAAGGCATGGTTGAGATGGAAAACGGATACATTAAGACCGACGCCGACATGCATACGAACCTCCCCGGCGTATACGCTGCGGGCGATCTGCGCGTGAAGAGCCTCCGCCAGGTGGTAACTGCCGCCGCAGACGGGGCGATTGCCGCAATGCAGGCCGAAAAGTATATCGCAAACCTGAAATAACACAAAAGAAACAACGAAGGAAGGGCTTATTATGCTGGAAGTAGATAAGAATACATTTGAGACGGAAGTGCTGCAAGCCTCCGGCAAGGTGCTCGTGGATTTCTACGGCGACGGCTGCGTTCCCTGTGCTGCGCTGATGCCGCATGTGCATGCGTTTGCAGAAACCTATGGCGAGAGCCTGAAGTTCTGCGCGCTCAACACCACCAAGGCCCGCCGCCTGGCGATCAGCCAGAAGGTGCTGGGCCTCCCCGTGATCGCAATTTACGAGAACGGCGAGATGATTGATTCCCTCGTGAAGGACGACGCCACGCCGGAAAACGTCGAGGCGATGATTAAAAAATACGTCTGAGACATTCCGGGAAACGGTAGCAAGCCGCAGGGCTTTCTATAATTCACAGGAAAAGGAGGATGTGGCATGGGCATTTTAGCTGGCAAGAAGGTTGTCGTCATCGGCGACCGTGACGGCATTCCCGGGCAGGCCATCGAGCTTTGCGCCAAGAGCGCGGGCGCCGAGGTCGTGTTTTCCTCAACGGAGTGCTTTGTCTGAACGTCCGCTGGTGCAATGGACCTGGAAAACCAGAAGCGGGTCAAAGGGTTTGCCGAGCAGTACGGCCCTGAGAACGTCGTTGTTCTTTTGGGCGCTGCGGAAGGCGAAGCCGCTGGCCTCGCTGCGGAGACGGTCACCAATGGTGACCCGACTTACGCCGGTCCGTTGACAGGAGTCCAGTTGGGACTCAGGGTGTACCACGTGTGCGAGCCTGAAATCAAGGCAGAGTTCGATCCCGACGTGTACAGTGAACAGGTCGAGATGATGGAGATGGTCCTCGATGTTGATGACATCGTGAACGAAATGACCGATATCCGTGAACAATACTGCAAGTATTAAGGTTAGGGACACGCAGGGGGGCGGTGGCAGGAGCCGCCGCCCCAACCTCGTTATGCGGCATATCTTCCGGCTGCGGCACGAAGGGTGTCACGGCGAATCACAAGTGAAAAAGGGCCGTCAGGGAACGGCTGAACGAAATAGAGTCATTGCTGAAAGGATGGAACTTCAACATGAAAAGCATAATTAAGGGCGCGGGCTACATCCTCGTCCATACGCCGGATATGGTGATCCACAACGGCACTACGCAGACCACGGAGCGCGTCGTAAACCCGGAAAGCGAATACTTAAAAGAGCTGCCGGAGCATATCCGCAGCTTTGAAGATACGCTCTCCTACTATCCAAACCAGGTCTACATCGGCAACGTCACGCCGGATGCGCTTGCGGCTGTGCCGCAGCCGTGGCATGACAAGAAGTGCCCGGAGACAAGCCGCTTCGGCCAGTTTGGCCAGATCATGCCGCAGGAGGAGTTCCTGCTGCTGATGCAGGCCTGCGATGTGTTTGACCTTGTAAAGCTTGATGCGGCGTTTGTTGCCGCGCACAAGGCGGCGCTTGCTGCGAACCCAATTATGGATGAGACGATCCTTGCGCGCATCGGCGAAGGCATTGAGGCGGCTGAGGTTGCGCGTCTGGTCGCACAAGAGCATTCCGAAGGGCTGTACCACAACGGTGCGCTCGTGGGCTGCGTGAACCGCGCGCACGACATCGATGTGAACCTTTCGGCACATGTAATGCATGAAAACCTGGTATCCAAGGCATCTTCCGTGCTGGCGCTGCTTTCGGCCGTAAAGAACGCGGGCATTGAAAAGGATGCGGTTGAATATGTGATCGACTGCTCCGAAGAAGCCTGCGGCGACATGAACCAGCGCGGCGGCGGCAACTTCGCAAAAAGCGCCGCCGAAATTGCGGGTCTCAATGGTGCAACCGGTTCCGACACCCGCGGCTTCTGCGCAGGCCCCGCGCATGCGATGGTAGAGGCGGCGGCGCTCGTAGCGTCGGGCGCATATAAGACCGTTGTCGTCACAGCCGGCGGCTGCACGGCAAAGCTCGGCATGAACGGCAAGGATCATGTGAAGAAGGGGCTGCCCATTCTGGAGGATATGCTCGGCGGCTTCGCCGTGGTGGTCAGCGAGGACGACGGCGTGAACCCTGTGATTGACCTCAGCATTCTGGGCCGCCACACGGTTGGAACCGGCTCCGCGCCGCAGGCCGTCATCGGCAGCCTTGTGACCGACCCGCTTGCGCGCGCCGGGCTTAAGGTCACGGATGTTGACAAATTCTCCCCTGAGATGCAGAATCCCGACATCACCAAGCCTGCGGGCGCGGGCGACGTGCCGCTTGCCAATTACAAGATGATCGCGGCGCTTGCGGTGAAGCGTGGGGATATCGAAAAGAAGGATCTTGCAAAGTTCACCGAAGAACACGGCCTCACCGGCTGGGCGCCGACGCAGGGGCACATTCCCTCCGGCGTGCCGTATATCGGCTTTGCGCGCAACGACATTCTTGCCGGCAGCATAAAGCGCGTGATGATTATCGGCAAGGGCTCCCTGTTCCTCGGCCGTATGACGAACCTCTTTGACGGCGTTTCCTTTGTGATCGAGGCCAATAGCGGGACGGCTCCCGCCGAAGCCGGTGTGAGCGAGGAAGAAGTGAAGAAGCTGATCGCAAAGGCCATGCGCGAATTTGCCGCGACCCTGATGGGCCAGGCCGAATAAGGCAGGTGCACGGTATGGCAAACGTTGAAACAATCATTGCAAAGTCCTTCTTAAAGATGGCGGAAGGGCTGGAAAACGGCTCCTTTGCCGACCGGCCGAAGATCGCCCTTACGGGCATGGGCAGCGAGCACGGCGAGGAAAATGCCATGGCTGCCGCAAAAATGGCTGCTTCGCGCGGCGTGGATGTATATTACATCGGCACGCTGACGGCTGAGGCTGTCACCACGGTACCCGTTGCGAACGAGGAGGAAGGCCACAAAAAGATGGAGCAGATGGTCGAATCCGGCGAGGTGGACGGCGCTGTTACCATGCATTTTCCATTCCCGATCGGCGTTTCCACCGTCGGCCGCGCCGTGACCCCGGCGCGTGGGCGCGAGATGTTCATCGCAAACACCACGGGCACCTCGAGCGGCGACCGCATTGAAGGCATGATTCTCAACGCTGTGGATGGCATCATCGCCGCGAAGGCTTGCGGCGTTAAGAACCCCACGGTCGGTATCCTGAACGTGGATGGCGCACGGCAAACGGAAATGGCGCTCAATCAGCTCAAAGAGGGCGGCTATGAATTCCAATGGGCCAATTCCGCCCGTGCGGACGGCGGCGCGGTGCTGCGCGGCAACGATGTGCTGCAAGGCACCCCGGACGTGCTTGTGACCGATTCGCTCACCGGCAATGTGCTCATCAAAATGCTTTCGGCGTACACCACCGGCGGCAGCTTTGAGGCGGCGGGCTTTGGCTACGGCCCCGGCATCGGCCGCGATTACGAAAAGCTGATCCTCATCATTTCCCGCGCGTCGGGCGCTCCGCTTATCGCAAACGCACTGCAATACGCAGCGGAGCTTGTGCGCGGTCAGGTGTTCAGCGTGGCCAGGGCGGAGTTTGACCGGGCGGAGAAGGCCGGGCTCAGCCGCATTCTTGCGGCGCGCAAGGCGGCGCAGAAACCGCAGGCTGCGGAGGAAGAAGTGAAACTTCCTCCCGCGGAGCCCTGCACGGCATCCGTTGCGGGCATTGAAGTGATGGACCTTGAGGATGCCGCAAAGGCGCTCTGGAAGGCTGGCATCTATGCCGAGACAGGCATGGGCTGCACCGGACCGCTTGTGATGATGAGCGAGGCGAACCACGCTAAGGCGCTTGAGATTCTCCGCAAGGCGGGCTATGTGAGCTGAAGGAGGCCGGCAGATGAAGGTCATTGACAGAATACAAAAATGCGAACGCGATCTGACCACTGCAGAGCTCATTTACATGGTTGCAAAGGAGAACCGCCAGGTCGATCTTGCGTTTGATGCAAAGCAGACCGACGAAGATGGCTATCTTTCCTGGGACGCCGAAAATTGGACGAGCGTGGACGGAAAACGGTTTATCCGCAGCTATTCGCTTGGCGGGCGGGTGCTTTCCGAATACAGCACCTACAACAAATACGATATGAAAGGATATTTCCTGCCGGAGGCGGCAAAGGAAGTATACCTGAACTGAGCGACTCTTTTGGCAAAGCGGGCGGACGGGAATACCGAACGCCCGCTTTGCGCCGCATGAAATTGATTTGCATTCAAAATCTCCGGCATGTCAAGTTAAGGGAACGTTAATGTTGCCGCGTGTCAGTTCAATTTTTCGGCAGGATGCGATATAATACCAAACAGGTTGCATTTCAAACCGTTGCAGGGCTTGACTTAAAGCCTTCTTCAAGTGTTAAAATTGGATTGTTTTGAATCCGGCGTTTGCAATGAATCATGAAGGAGAAAAACATGGGGAAACAAAAGGTGCGTAAGGCTGGCATCATGGACATCCTGCGAAGCCCTTATGCACGGCAATTCATCCGAAAGTACAAGTGGAGCTATCTCATCGGCATGGCGGTGCTGATCCTGATCGATCTGGCCCAAACCGAAGTACCCATCATTGTGGGCCGTGTGATCGATGGCATTGAAACAAAAACCATCGGCGAAACCGGCTTTGTTACCGCAGTGCTGACGATGGCTGCAATCGCCCTCATTGTTTTGGCGGGGCGCATCGGCTGGCGCTATTGTATTTTCGGCGCTGCGCGAAAAATTGAGCGCGACATGCGCAACGACCTTTTCTCGCATCTGAACACCTTGCCGGCTTCCTACTTCCATGAACATAAGGCAGGCGAAATCATGGCGTACATGACCAATGACATCGAGGCTGTGCGCATGACGTTTGCCGTCACCATCATGATGGGCCTTGACGCGCTTGCAATCGGCCTTGCCACGGTGGTGAAGATGATCGTTGAGATCGATCTCAGCTTAAGCATCGTGGCCATCCTGCCGCTTAGTTTTGTCGCTTTGGTGAGCACGTTTGTTGGCCGTGAAATGCACAAGCGGTTCACCCGCCGGCAGGAGGCGTTTTCCAAGGTGGCCGACTTCGTGCAGGAAAAGCTCAACGGCGTAAAGGTGATTAAGGCGTTTGTGCAGGAGCAAAAGGAATGCCTTGCGTTTGAGGCGGTCAACATGGAATCCCGCGCCGCCAACATCCGGGATGCGAAGGTGCAGGCGTTCATGTTCCCGTTCATGCACATGATCGCAGGCTGCTCCATGGCCATCGCCATTGCATATGGCGGCTATATCGCCATCCTCGGGCAAATCAGCGTTGGCGATTTTTCTGCGTTTATTCAATATCTTAACATGCTTGTGTGGCCGATTGCCTCCATCGGCAGGATCATCAATGTCGTTACACGCGGCTCGGCGTCCCTCAAGCGCGTGGAGGCTGTGCTGCAAACGGAATCCGACATTCCCGACCTGCTCCCCGCCGGTGAAGAAGAACCGCTGTGCGGCGATATCCGCGTGGAAAACCTTACCTTCCGCTATCCCGGAACGGATCAGGATGTGCTGCGCAATGTTTCCTTCCACGTGAAGCGCGGGCAGACGCTCGGCATCGTGGGCCGCACGGGGGCTGGCAAAACAACGCTTGCGAACCTCCTTGTGCGTGTGGACGATCCTGCGCGGGACATGATTTGGATCGGCGGCCGGGAAATCCACGACGTTTCACTGAAAACGCTTCGCCGCACGGCGGGCTATGTGATGCAGGATAATTTCCTGTTTTCGGATACGATCCGCAACAACATCGCCTTTGGCGACCACAGCAGGACGTTTGACGAGGTTGTGGCTGCGGCAAAAGCAGCTTGCGTACACGACAACATCATTGAGTTTTCCGATGGATATGAAACCATGGTCGGCGAACGAGGCGTTTCCCTTTCCGGCGGGCAGAAGCAGCGCATTGCAATTGCACGCGCGCTGATTCTCGACCCGGAAATCCTGATTTTGGACGATGCCGTTTCCGCCGTGGATACGGATACGGAGGAGCAGATCCTTCGCAACCTTGCCGCGCTTCGCGCAGGAAAAACAAACATCATCATCGCGCACCGCATCTCCACGCTGCAGCATGCGGATCAGATCATCGTGCTTTCCGGCGGCACGATCACTGAAATGGGAACCCATGAGCAGCTGGTTGCCGAAGGCGGCATGTATGCGGACCTGTACCACAGGCAGCTGTTGGAAAAGATGAAGAAGGAGGAGTACGCGCTGTGAACGGGAAAGCGAAGGCAACAGAAAAGGCGAAAGCCGCAAGGAAAGTCTCCCCGAACCGCAGGCTGCTCGGCTATGCGAAACCCTATGCCGGCTGGTTTGCGCTGGCGCTTGCAATCATTCTCATCCTTGTGTGGCTTGAACTGTATCAGCCTCAGATCCTGGGTGAGGCTGTGGATGACTTCGTATCCAAATACGAAGCGGCAAACAACGAAGGGTTCGCGCTTTCCCAACTGAAGGAGCTGCGTGCGGAAGACCTTCTCGGCGTGGTAAAGCTGGGCGGGCTGTATCTTGCTACGGTGCTTGCGGTAATGGCGCTTACCTATGCGCAGGCGGCAATCCTCGCCACAGTGAGCCAGAAGATTATCTACAACCTGCGCAACGATATTTTCTCTCACATGATGAAGCTACACGTAGGCTTCTTTCATGAAAACCCAATCGGCAGGCTTGTGACCCGCGTCACGAACGATTGCGAAACGGTGAACGAAATGTTCACAAGCGTTATCGTGAACATTCTGAAAAGCTGCTTTGTTCTTGTGGGCGTGATCGCGGTGATGCTTTCGGAAAACGTGAAGCTCTCGCTTTATATTTTCATCGTGATTCCATTCATCACCGTTGCAACATTTGTGTTCCGCAGCGCCACGCGGAAGATCTACCGCGCCATGCGGGCGAAAATATCCGAACTCAACGGCTTTGTTGCGGAACATGTATCGGGCATGAAGGTCGTGCAGGTATTTACAGCCGAAAACGATGTGCGGGAGGATTTTGAAAACCGCACGGAGGAACTGCGCAAAATCAACATGAAGCAGCTGATTACCTTTGCGCTGTACAGCCCGGTTTCTTATGTCATGAACATTGCGGCGCTTGCGATCCTCATTTTTGTGGGCGGCAACATGGCGCTTGAAGGCATTGTTACCATCGGTACGCTCGTCGTATTCCAGCGCTATATCAACAAGTTCTTCCAGCCAATTCAGGAGCTTGCGGAGCAGTTTAACACCATCCAATCCGCCAACGCCTGTGCAGAGCGCATCTTTTGGCTGCTGGATACAGAACCTGAGATTGAAAACGACCCGGATGCAATTGAGGTGGATTCCTTCAAGGGAAAGATCGAATTTAAAAACGTGTGGTTTGCCTATCGGGACGAAGAATGGGTGCTGCAGGATGTATCCTTTACGGTGGAACCCGGGGCCCGCGTAGCTTTTGTGGGGGCAACCGGCGCGGGAAAGACAACGATCCAGAACTTGATCTGCCGCTATTACGATGTACAGAAGGGCACAATTCTGATCGACGGCATAGATATCCGCAAGATCCGCGTTGAGGATCTCCGGCGCAACATAGGCCAGATGCTGCAGGATGTGTTTCTCTTTACGGGCGATGTCAAGGACAACATCCGCCTGAACGAAACGGAAATCACGGATGAAGAGATTGTTTTGGCAGCAGAAACGGTAAACGCGGCGGGCTTTATCTCCCAGCTGCCGGGCGGCTATTCTCACGAGGTGATCGAGCGCGGCGCAGCGTTTTCCGCCGGCCAAAGGCAGCTTCTGTCCTTTGCGCGGACGCTCGCATTCAAGCCTTCCGTGCTTATCCTTGATGAGGCAACCGCCAATATCGATACGGAGACCGAGACGCTGATTCAGGATGCGCTTGGAAAGCTGATGGAAGGCAGGACGACCATCATCGTTGCACACCGGCTTTCCACCATCCAGAATGCAGATAAAATTATCGTGATGCACAAGGGCCGCATTATGGAAGAAGGCAACCATCAGGAGTTGCTCAGCCGGGGCGGGATCTATTATAAGCTATACAAACTGCAATATGAGCATGACGTTGCATGATTGCCTGAAACGATTGAAACTGGAGAAGGCGCGCCGTCCGGCGCGCCTTCTGGCTGTCGAAAAAGTGGCAGCGCCACTTTTTCGAGGATTTCACGTCGCACTTGCGCCGGTGGCGCGGCCAGCGCTCTGTGCAAAGAAAGCCTTGCGCGGCAAGGCTTTGCGCGCGCGCCGCACCTGTCGCCGCGCGCGATTGCAAGGCAAGGGCTGCGGCCCTTGACAATCCCGGGGTTTTTTGACAGGCGGAATTTTCGGGCAAGCGGAGGCCGTGCTTTACGCAAGCCCGATCGCACGCGCAAGCGTTGCAACGAGGAAGCAGACAACAAGCCCGGCGGCGGTTGGAAGCAGAAACGCAAGCAGCGTCCATTTTATGCTAGCGGTTTCTTTTTTTATGGTAATAAGCGTTGTGGAACAGGGCCAATGCAGCAGGGAAAAGAGCACCGTGCATACCGCCGTAAGCCACGTCCAGCCATTGTTGACGAGGAGCGCGCGCATTTCGTTCAGCGCAGGCAATTCCGAAAGGCTGCCTGTGGCCATGTACCCCATAATTGCGATCGGGAGCACAATTTCGTTTGCGGGAATCCCGAGGATAAAGGCCATCAGGATTACGCCGTCAAGCCCCAGGCAGCGGGCAAACGGGTCAAGAAACGCCGTGCAGCGCGCGAGCACGCTTACGCCGCCGGCATCAAAGTTGGCAAACAGCCAAAGGGCGAGTCCCGCAGGGGCGGCAACCGCAACGGCGCGCCCAAGGACGAAAAGCGTCCTGTCCAACACGGATCGGACGAGTACCTTGCCGATTTGCGGCACGCGGTAGGGCGGCAGCTCCAGCGTAAAGGAGGAGGGAACGCCCGAAAGCACTGTTGCCGAAAGCAGGCGGGAAAACAGGAAGGTGAGGACAACGCCCAGCACGATAACCCCGGTCAACAGCACGGAAGAAAGCAGCGTCTGCTCCGTTTCTGCGCTGGCTCCCACGAAAAACATGGCAATAATTGCAATGATGGTGGGAAAACGACCGTTGCATGGCACGAAGTTGTTTGTGAGGATGGCGATGAGCCGTTCCCGCGGGCTGTCGATAATGCGGCAGCCGATTACGCCTGCGGCGTTGCACCCAAACCCCATGCACATGGGTGGTTGATTCCCGAATGCGGTTTGCCGCGTTCTTATATTAACCATGCAGGTGGATAGTCCATATCCGAACGCCTTTTATATCGCGTATTACTTGATTGTCGCCTGCGTTTGAAAGCGATAGAATATCCTGACCGTCTGATGCTTTACTTTGCCGTTCGCGCCCTTTTCGTAGTGCCCTTGCCCAACCTCGATATGGTCGATGAGCTTGAACAACAGCTTGGGCGTAAGCTCGGTTATGTCGGTGAACTGACGCAGCAGACGGTCGAGTTTTTCGCGGGAGGCCTGCTCCGACGGGACAGGTGTGTCTTTTCCCACTTCTATCGCCGCCATGCGTTTCTCCAACGTTTCTGCTTCCTGCTCGTATTTCGGCAAGAGCTTATTCATGCGAGCGTCGCTGAGCCTGCCTGCGGCGTTGTCATCATACAGCTTGCCGATGATGCTTTCGAGCTCCCGCAGGCGCTTCTTGATGTCGCCAATCTCTTTCGAGTGGTCTTGCTGCTTGACGATGGACAACTGCCGTTTATTCAAGTTATCGAGAATGGTGCTGCGTTCCTCGCGGCTGATCGAAAGCTGTTCTTTCAGCGAGGTCAATACAATCTCATACAGCACATTGTAGTCGATGAAGTGATTGCTGCACTCGTCCGCGCCATAGAGCTTGTAGCCGCCACAGGTCAGGTTGGCGGGCGATCCTTTCTTGCGCGTGCCAGTTGCGGACATGTTGCGTCCGCAGTCGGCGCATTTAGCAATGCCGGAGAACAGGTTATAGAACTCGCCCTTCTTCTCGCACGTCCGTGCTTCGGTGCGACGACGGACGAGGTCAAAGGTTTCCTCATCTACGAGTGCTTCGTGCGTGTTCTCTACCACTATCCATTTGTCCCGCGGGTTCGTTACGGTCAGATGGCTTTTGAACGAAACCTTTGTGGTTTTGCCTTGCGCGATATGCCCGAGGTACACGACGTTTCGGAGCATCTTTGTGATGGTCGCGCTCGTCCATTCCTGCCGCTGCGAGTAGAGGCTTACATCTAAGCTGTCATGCGTCATACAGCGGTAGACCGCGGGTGACGGCACGTTTTGCGTATTGAGCGTCCGTGAAATTTCGATGGGCAGCGCGCCGTTTGCCGCCATGCGGAATATCTGCTTCACAATCTCGCCAGACTGCGCATCAACAACCAAGTGATTCTTATCCGCAGGGTCTTTCTGATAACCATAAGGTGCGAAAGCCGCGATATATGCGCCGTTCCGCATTTTTGTGGTGAACGCCGAGCGTATCTTTTTCGACGTGTCGCGAGCGTACATCTCGTTGATGACGTTCTTGAACGGGGCGATATCCGTGTACGGGCTGTCGGAATCGTAGCCGTCGTTGATGGCGATATAGCGAACACCCTTCGATGGAAAGTATATCTCCGTGTACTGTCCAGTCGTGATATAATCGCGCCCGAGTCGGGACAGATCCTTCGTGATAACGAGGTTGACCTTCTTTGCCTCGATGTCGGCTATCATCCGCTTAAAGTCGGGTCGGTCGAAGTTCGTGCCGCTCCAGCCATCGTCCACATATTCATCAAAAACCAAATACCCGTTGTCCGCCGCGTAGCTTTTGAGCATTTTGCGCTGCGTCGTGATGCTCGCACTTTCCGCTGCGCCGTCGTCTCTTGAAAGGCGCATATACAGCGCCGCTTTGTAGGTTGAACTTGCTTTCATGATCCTCCTTTCCTGAAGCCAAATCAACCTGTGGGGATTACACCATCATCATAGCGAAGACGTGCGATCCGCGCAAAGGTGCGGCGGCTCTGCTTCTATCGTTTCGATCAAAAGCTCCTCCAAAAGTTTGGCGAGCGGCTTATCTGATACGGTTTCTGTTGTAACGGAATAAACATCGGGTGTTGTCAGGCGCATCACCTACCTCAATTCATTTTTATGCGCAAAAAAAAGAAACCTTGCCTGTCCGTGTCGGATCGAGGAAGGTTCCTATATTTAGAATTCTTGATAGTGAATTAAATGCATTCCAAACTGAATTGTTAGTTAACTTTTGTCATTCAGAGCGCCATAAAAGCTTGTATAGCAATCGACTATCGCCAGCTTCCTCAAAACCTGCACGTTCGAATAAGTCCCATTCATCCCTGTTCTTCAAATTATCTGGATAACCGGAACCACTGTTTCTTCGTCCCGTGACCATCTTTATCTCATCTTCAGAAAAAAG
Organism: Christensenella sp. UBA1685; assembly: GCA_002320595.1. GTDB lineage: Bacteria > Bacillota > Clostridia > Christensenellales > CAG-138 > UBA1685. Next base: position 879 of record DCKB01000025.1, on the reverse strand, counting down.
ATAATCTCTCGTAAATTGTACAACCTTTTTATCATGGTTATCAGAAACATTTGTATTTAACCCGCTGGCGTCTAAATGGCGGGCAACTTGATTCATTGCGTATGTTCTCAGTGCAAAATCACGTTCTGCATTTTCCGGTTCCCAGTCCGATTCCATCGGAGATGGATAATATGCCAGGATTTCCGGCTCAACATGAAGAAAATCTCTTAACAAATAAGGCAGTTCGTTGATAATTCGAGCTTCCATTTCATCATTGTGTTCATCCATTTCTATTTCGTGGATGTAAAAAACATTCTGTGTTGAATCGCCGGAGTCGTCATTGAGCGGTCCTCCAACATCTTGCAAAGCAGATATTGTATACTCCAGGTCGCCGTTCTCGTCGTCACATACCTCCAACGGTTGGTATTCATTATAAATCATGTCGCGACAAAGAATCATCCACCCGAAAACAGAGGCCACTTTTGTTGCCTTAGAATAATCGCCTTCGCTTATACGATTTTCATCTGCCTCGCATAGCCCAAGTGGGATTCCGAAAAAGTCGATGCTTGCAGGCAGCAGATATGTTTGCGTATAGTCATATGAGTATGAGCTACCCGGCTCCTCATCTAAGCAAAACATTCGTCTTCCGCCGTCATGAAAGTCAGCAACAAGTTCTTTATAAATGGTTCCCATATAGTACATCCCTTTCAAAAAACTCCTGACAACTTGTACAGATAAGCGTCTACGTCAATAAGTCTTATTTAATATGTCGAGATACAAAGTGAGACACAAATCGAAGCTATTTAGATTATAATATATGCTGATTTTGCAGTCAATTTCAATTAAAGTATTGTCTTCAGATATTGTGTAGGATTGCAATACATCTTGGACAGCGGTAAG